>DBHE01000263.1 GCA_002296055.1 Pseudomonadaceae bacterium UBA836 | reverse complement strand
CATCAGCGCGTTGCTGGATGCCAGTAACGCGACGACCTCATCGGAATACAGGGTCAGGCCGCAGAAAGCGTCATCCGCCAGCAGCCAGATCATCAACAGCAATGTGTCTGGTCGCTCCCTGTCTTCGGGTTCTTCCCATTGGGGCAGGTCGTAAATCGGCAGCAGGGTTGGCGCCGTGACGGCCGGTGCCAACCGCGCGATCAGGTCATGCAGCAGTGCTATCAATTCCTGGCCGATCGGCACCGGGCCGCCGGGATAGGCCAGCAGGCGCTGATGCAGGTGGAGCATGGACGGGCCGGATTGCAGGTGGCTCATGGGCGGGTCGCTCGCTGGGCGGTGGCGTCGTTGGCTTGGTAGTACTGCTGCGAAAAACGCCGGGCGAAGGTGAGCATCGGCTCCAGTCCGTTGACGCGATGTACCTGCCAGCCCTGATCTCTGCCCACGCGCATCTTCTCATAGGCGCCTTGCAGCCAGGGGTGCCCGGTCTGGCTGTCCAGCTCCATCGGCAAATCCAGTACCCAATGACCTGCGCCGCCGCAGTGACGTAAGGTGCGTGCACTGATCTCGGCGCCCGGTGTGCCTTCTTCATCATCAGCGAACATTGAACTGACGCCGTCATCTGACAGCACGACCACCTGCGTTGGCGTGCGGCGCGGCTGTGCATAGGTATCGCGCAGCAATTTCAACGGGAAGCTGGTGCTGCCGCCAAAGAAGTCGGTCAGTACGCGCAGCGCGCCGGCCTCGTCGCGAATGAAACCGTCGGTTGTCAGGCACTGGCGTGCGCCGCTCCAGAGCGTGACCTGCACCTGCGCTCCGGCCCGCAGCGCCGACATGCAGAGCAACACGCCGGCGAGCGCCGGATAGGACAGTTGATACTGCGGATTGGGCATGGAGCCGGAGCTGTCCACGTACAGGTCCAGATCGCAGACCTGATGACGAGGTTGCTCGGTGCCGTCGCGGCTGTATACCGCCTTGTGGGTGGTGATGCCGGGAATAGGGGCACCGCCGGCCAACAGGGTTGCAAACCAGTCGATCTCGGCCGGGTCATCGCCTGGTTCCCACAGGGCAGTGCCTTCGCGTTCGGGCTCGCTGGGGGCGGGTGTCGACTTGGCAGGGAATGGCAGCAGGTAGGGGCGCACGGCGTCGCGGTAATAGTTGACCGTGGCATCGTGGCGGGAGATGTCGACGCCAGCGGCGCGCAGTACCTCGTAGTACTCCTGTGGCTCAAGCGCCTGGCCAGCTGAGCGCGCGGCGCTAGCTGCACTGCAATCGCCGTCAGCGTCAGCTGCGCCCGGCGTCTGTTCGCTCAGCTCCGGGTCGAGACTGGGGTGCAGTACGTCGATTGCTGGCAGAGCGGGCACGCCCGTGCCGGTATGGCCGTTGCCGGCGTCGGCGGTATCGGCCAGCACGCCGAATGCGTCGTTGGCTGCTTGTTCGTCGTCTTGCAGATAACGCAGCAGCAGGGTGGCGAAGCGGCTGGCGCCGGTCAGCCAATCTTTGCCGTAGACCTTGATGATGCGGCTGCCAAGCCAGGCGTCGCCTTCCTCCGAGCTGCCGAGCGGGGCAGAGGTCAGGGTTTCTGGCGGCAGTTGCCAGAGACGCTCATAGATGCGCATGTACAGTTGCCACAGGGGAGTGGCGGTGGCTGGTTTGAGCCGCTGGTAGATCGCATCCATCTGGCAGGGAGTGTGGCGCTGCAGGTGCTGGTTGATCAGCAGGTCGGTATAGAGATTGGCGACCAAGGGAGCCAGTTGCTCGCTGCCCGGCAGCGCTTGGCGAATGACCGCCAGTAGTTGCAGGTGCTGGGTCATGTTGGCAGGCGCATAGACGTGGTGACCGATTTCGTGGGCCAGGACCTCAAGCGCATAGTCGTCCAGCCCGCGCTGGGTGATGTCCTGCAGGTTCACCATGACGCGTTGCGAGGTCAGGCGAATGGCGGCAAAGCTGTCGGTCAGCCCGGCCTGGTTGGCGGCCTGCACGTCAAACAGCCAGAGCGGCTCCTGCAGTTGCAGGTGATCGCTCCAGAGCAGCAAGGCGCGTTGCCATTGGGCCTGCCAATGATCCAGCTGCGGATCTGCGCTCATGGCTGGCCCCCGATTTTGGGGATGATCATGACGCGGAAACTGTTGTGGAAGCTGACGACCCAATCGTACGGGCGCTCAAGGCACTGGCGCGCCAAGTCGAAACTGCGCCAGTGCTCGCTCAGGCCGGGCGGAAATTGCTGCAAGTCCTGGATTGGGACGGGGTCGGCGTGCTCCGGCGTATGGGCAAGTAATTTGTGCCCCCAAGCGTCGGCGTGTAGCTGCCAGCAGTCATTACCGGCCTGAATCAGCGTCTGATCTGCTGCGACCAGCAATACCGGCAGCGCCGCAAACTCGCCCCCCAACCAGGTTGATGCGCCCAGCTCCAGCGGGGTTGTCTGCCAGCCGGCAGTCGTGCCTTGCCACCAGGGGTGGGCAAGTTGCTCAGGCTCGCCCAAGTGCAGGTGTTCGGCCAGCGCGGGCTGACGGCTGAGTGCGGTCACGGCGGCGCTGCGAAACTCCGGCAGACCGGCCATCCAGCCGAGTACCAGCAGATGGTCCGGCGTGGCATCCGGCGCAGGGTTGCAGCGTTGCCATTGCTCCAGCAGTGTGCCGCGCTGCGCTGCTGAGGGCAGGTGAGAAAGGGTATTGAGCAGTTGCACCAGCAGCCTGGGGGCGTCAGCCGGATAAGGCGCGAGCCAACTGGGCAGGACCGTGGTAAACAGTTCGACGGTCAAGGCGCGTTGCTCTGCGGCCAGCCAGCCGCGGCGCACCAGCGTCAGGCCCGCCTGATAGGCTGTCTCGGCCAGCGCGGCCTTGTTGGTTGCCGGCCAGGGTTCCAGAGCCAGCAGCAGCGGGTCGAGCGCATCCAGCACAAAGCCGCTGAAACTGCGGGCAAACTCGGCCTGATCGCCCTGGCGAGCCAGGCGGTAGGCATGATTGAGCGCATCTGCCTGCTGGACCAGATACTGTGCGAGCCAATCGGAGCGCATGTCAGCTCTGACTGGTCAGCCAGCGCTGGTAGTTGCTGTAGCGCTGGTGCAGGTATTTCAGCGTCATGGCGTCGTCGTGCACTGCGCCGGACAGTTTGTTGCCGGTGGCCAGTTGTTGCAGTGTGCGCTCGATGTGCTGCAGGCGTTTGCGGCACTCCTTGAGTGACAGCCCCTCAAGCCCTTCATCCAGCTCGGCCTTGAGCGCGGCGACCTCGTCGTTGCGGTGGCGGCCCTGACGCTCGAACTCGCGACAGCTGAGCTGGAACAGATGACGCAACCAGCCGATCTTGTCGCTCAGGAAGGCAGCATTCTCCGGTTGCTGGAAGAACGGCGCGTCTTCATCGGCAAACAGGTGAGAGTGCAGCACGAACGGCAGCATCTGGGTCAGATCATTCAGCTCGACTTCGCTATTGCCGCGAAAATACGCCATGGCCTTGGCGTAGACGATCAACGACATCAGGCTGCGTACCGACAGCCCGTTGCGAGTCTGGCAGCCCAGATCGGCGAGACGGTCGCGGCCGTTTTCGAGCATCGCCAACTGGTGCCGGGCCACGCCGGCCAGGCGTGAGGTGTCTTTGCTCTTGTACTCGAACTGCTGCCCCGAGTATTCGCTGAATTCGAACTGGCTGGCGAAGAATTCGAGGCGCTGGCGCAGGGCTGGCGGCAGGTTGACCGCGCGGATGTCAGCTTCCATCTGTGCCATGTCCGCTTCGCTGAACTGCAATACTTCCGGCAGGCAGTCCGCCGGATCAACGCCTTCTTCGATACGGATCAGCAGCTCGTCGAGAAAGCGCGGGTTGAACGGCAGCGCCTGCACCACGACGTCGATACGGTCTTTGAGGGCTTCAATCACCGGATAGGTGCCGCCGCCCTGATCATCGTTGGCGGTCAGGTACCAGGCCGCGGGCGGGCACTCGTGTATCTGATTGAACATCTCGGCGTAGTTGTCGCCCATCACGGTCAGCAAGGCGCTCTGGGTGCGGGTGGGGATGCGGTTGTACTCGTCGACAATCTTGACCCGCATGTCCAGCCAGCTGCGCCAACTGATGCGGATATCCGATTGCTCCTCTGCCTTCATGATATCCATGGGCATCGGGTTGCCCAGCAGATCCGCCACGGTCATCTGCGGGTGGCCGTGCTGCATCGCCCGGCGTACTTGCTTGGGGCTGTATCCGGCCAGCAGGCCCATGAGCAACGCCGAGGCGGTTTTGCCGCGGCCGGGGCCGCCGATGAACAGGCATTT
>DBHE01000231.1 GCA_002296055.1 Pseudomonadaceae bacterium UBA836 | reverse complement strand
CGCAACGAGATCACCAGCTACAAACAGCTGCCGATCAACATGTACCAGATTCAAACCAAATTCCGCGACGAAATCCGCCCGCGCTTCGGCCTGATGCGTGGCCGCGAGTTTCTGATGAAGGACGCCTACTCGTTCCACCTGACCCAGGAATCACTGCAGCAGACCTACGACGGCATGTATCAGGCCTACTGCAACATCTTCAGCCGCCTCGGTCTGGAGTTCCGCCCGGTGGTTGCCGACAACGGCTCAATCGGCGGCGAAGGCTCCCACGAGTTTCACGTATTGGCAGACTCCGGCGAGGACGCCATCGTGTTCTCCTCCAGCGGCAGCTATGCCGCCAATATGGAGAAGGCCACCGCCCAACTGCCCCAGGGCAACCGCCCCGCTGCCAGCCAGGAGCTGACGCTGGTCGACACCCCCAATCAGGTGACCATCGCTGCGGTCAGCGAGTTTCTGCAACTGCCACCGGAGCAATCGGTCAAGACCCTGATCGTGCTGGGCGCTGCCGAGGAAGGCAAAACGCAGCCGCTGGTTGCACTGGTACTGCGCGGCGACCATGAACTGAACGAGATCAAGGCCGAGCACTTGCCCCAGGTGCACGCTCCCCTGACCTTCGCCAGCGAGGCGCAGATCATCAACACCATCGGCTGCAAACCCGGCTCCATTGGCCCGGTCAAGCTGCCGATCACCGTTATCGCCGACCACAGTGCCGCGCATCTGGCGGACTTTGTCTGCGGCGCCAACGTCGACGGCAAGCACTACACTGGCGTCAACTGGGAGCGCGATGCCCACTGCGACCAGGTCGCCGATCTACGCAATGTCGTTGAAGGCGACAGCAGCCCGGATGGCGAAGGCACGCTGAGCATCAAGCGCGGTATCGAAGTAGGTCACATCTTCCAGCTGGGCAAGAAGTACAGCGAAGCCATGAACTGCAACGTGCTGAACGAGCAAGGCAAGACTCAGCTGCTGACCATGGGCTGCTACGGCATCGGCGTGTCCCGTGTGGTCGCAGCCGCTATCGAGCAAAACTACGACGAGCGTGGCATCCTCTGGCCGGACGCACTGGCGCCGTTCCAGGTCGCACTGGTACCGATGAAGATGGAAAGCTCCGAAGCCGTGCAGCAAGCCACCATGGCACTCTACGAAGGCCTGCAGGCCGCTGGCGTTGACGTGTTGCTGGACGATCGCGACAAGAAGACCAGCCCCGGCGTAAAGTTTGCTGACATGGACTTGATCGGCATTCCGCACCGCGTTGTGATCAGCGATCGCGGCTTGGCTGAGGGCCAGCTGGAGTACAAGTACCGCCGGGATCAGGACGCCACGACTGTCGCGGCCGAGCAAATGCTTCAGCACCTGCTGGAGCGCGTACAGGCCAACTGATGATGCACACAGTCGTTTCTCCACGAAGCGCCCGCCTGCTTGGTGCGGGCGCCGTGCTGGGCCTGCTGCAGGCATGCAGCACAACACCGGCTCCTGACAGCGCCAGTGCGCCCAAGATCGAGCGTGAATTGCTGAGCCACAGCCTGCATATCGAAGTCGGTGAGCCGCTGGTCATGGACACGCCACACCGCAGCATTCGCGTGACTGAAAGCCGGCTGTTCAGCATCCGTCAGTACGACGGCCAAGGCACCCTGCAAGATGAGCATCGCCAATACCAGACCCTGCCCTGGGCAGACCGCACACTCACCATTCAGCTGGGCGAACTGGCCGTCACCCGACAAACCGATAACGACGGCCAACTGCGTTTAAACCTGCTGGACGAGGACATCGTGCCAGTAGACTTCGACCAGCTTCGTGTCGTGGAGCTGGACGCACGCGCCACGCCGGAAGTCCACGCTGAAGCTACCCTACTGGTCGACCGAGAACTGCGCAGCGTGCTGCATGAAGCTTCAGAGCTAATCTACGACAACCTCGAAGAAGACGACGTAGAACAGTGGGTTGACCGCATCGAGCGCCTGCGCGAGCTTGGTCTAAAGGAAGAGGCCAGCCAACTGGAAAACATGCTGATTCTGCTGACCACGGGCGACCCGCACCTGCAAGGTGAGTTCGTTCAGGCGCTGGATAACGCCACTACGCCACAGGAATAACCCATGCGCACAGGGATAGTGCTGCTCCTGCTGATCGGACTTGCCGCCTCGCCGGCCGGGGCCAGTCCCTCGGCACCACCGGTTGATCCGGAGCTGCGGGCCGAGCTAAGGCAGGCCATCGCGCGGGCCGACAGCTTTCACGACCGCTTTGATGCGGAAGTCTGGCTGCTCGACATGTCGACCCGAATGACACCCTACATTCGCGACGAACAGCAGCGCCTGCGGCTATTGCGCCTGGTGCATCAAGCCGCCACCCGGGCCGGCCTGAAACCCGACCTGGTGCTGGCCGTGATGCATGTGGAAAGTCTTTTCGACCCTTACGCTTTGTCCTACGTAGGCGCCCAGGGTGTGATGCAGGTCATGCCTTTCTGGAAGGCCGAGATTGGGCGCCCGGACGATAACCTGATCGATCTGGCAACCAACCTGCAATACGGCTGCGCCATTCTCAAGTTCTACTTGGATAAGGAAAACGGCAACCTACGCCGGGCGCTGGCTCGCTACAACGGCAGCTTGGGCAGCAACCGCTACCCGGACAAGGTGCTGGATTACTGGTACAGCTACTGGTACGTCACGCCGTAAGATCGGCTGCTTCCCGCCGCGGCCACGGCGAGGTGACCGCCGCATTGCACTCGCCTCTAGCCAAGCTGCGCGAAACCGGCAATATCCTGCCACAGGCAACCCGCCAGCTCGACGCGCTCCACCTTCGCCGCAGGTGGGCCGCGGCGCAACCAGGCCGTCATGGCGTCAAGCGCATCCTCCGAGCCACAGAGCAGCAGGCTGACACTGCCGTCGTCATCGTTGCGTACCCAGCCAGAGATACCTAGGCGATTAGCTTCGCGCACGGTGGACTGACGAAAACCAACACCCTGAACCACACCAAACACCTTACCCTGCACACAAATATCGCTCATTCACTGATCCTTGCTGTTGGGGTCATTTTTGGCCGCAGTATCTCGTAATGCTGAGGCCCCTGTAGCGTTTCGACAATCTGGCCATCGGCATCCAGCAGATAGGTCGTCGGCAGAACCGCCGGCCGGGGCAACTGAAAATCCTGCACAAAATCGCTGCCCAACACCGGGAAAGCGATTCCCATTCGATCACTGGTTTGCCGTAGCTGATCACCGGTAGCACCGTCGTAATCAACCCCAACAACGCTGCCCGGCGGCAACTCCGCAGCCAAACGGTTAAGCTCCGGCAGCTCATCGCGACAGGGGCCGCACCACTCGGCCCAATAGTTCACCAACACCCGCCCCTGGCTCAGGGCCGCCGTATCCAACGCGCGACCGTGTTGGTCACGCCATGGCCCAGCGCTGTCGCAGGCCACAAGCAGAACACACAGCGTCCACAAGGATATCCTTCTCATTTGCCCTCCGACGACGGCACGGGCGAGGCAACCAGGCTATCGCTAAGCAGCCAGTATTTGACACTGCCACGCAGCGCCTCACGGCGCGCCTTATCTGCATTACCCAGCGCCTCACTGAACGGCGCAAACCAGCCGTGGTCACCCGCCAGCGCCGCCGGCAATGCTTCGTGGGTCAGCGGCGGCTCCGGCATGCGCTCGAGCACATGGCTAAGCTCAACCTGATCCAGATCACGGCACAGCACAAAGGCCCCACCCTGGGTCCGGGTGATCAGCGCTTCACCCTCCAGCCAGTCGGTCAGTTGCAGCCACAACTCTTCATGCATCAACCAGCCGCTACCGTTTACCCGCGCCAAATCCACCTGCACACCTTGCTGCTGAGCGCGCAGGAACAGCCGCAGCAACACCAGTAGATTGATCATCCAGGGGTACTCCGGGCGCCGCCAGGCAGAACCGTTGCCCATGTTGCTGACCAGCTCTGCGCCCAGCAGAATGATCAGCCAGCTGACATAAATCCAAAGCAAAAACAGCGGCACCGCAGCAAAAGCGCCGTAGATCAGCTGATAGCCAGGAAAGAGTTTTACGTAAAGGGCAAAACACGCCTTGGCTCCCTCAAACAGCAACGCGACCAGCACACCACCAGCCACACCGTATTTGAGCGGGACCCGCGTATTGGGTACGGCTACAAACAGCAAGGTAAAGGCGGCGATACTGAGGATCAAAGGCAGAAACCGCAACAGGCTGCTCCAGGCCGACGCCAGAAAGGCGCCTTCCTGAAAAAACGACATGGAGGCTACATAAGTACTGACTACAAAACCTGCACCCAGCAACAAGGGGCCAATGCTGAGCACCGCCCAATACAGCAAAAAACTCGAGAGGCCGCGACGGGGCTGGCGGATGCGCCAGATGTCGTTAAAGGCCTTCTCAATGTTCACTAGCATCAGTAACGCAGTGACCATCAGTAGGGCGACGCCAACGCCGGTCAGCTGTCGGGCCTGGCTCGAAAAGGCACTGAGATGCTGCTGCAGCGCCGCCCCGCTGGCCGGCAGGAAGTTCTTGAAAATAAAGGCCTCAACCTGACTACCAACCTGATCGAAGGCAGGAATAGCCGCCAGCATCGCATAGGCCACAGTCATTACCGGCACCACCGCAAACAGCGTGGTATAGGTCAGGGCCGCTGCATTCTTAATGCAGTTGTCTTCCAGAAAGCGGCGCGCCAGATAGCGGCCAAAGTGCAGATACTGGTTCAGTTGACGCGGCATTCCTGCTCCCTGACAGCCTGGTGCAATAGCGCTTAGAATAACCCCCAACCGCAACCTTAGGCCACCGCGCCCCCGGAGGACAACCGATGAGCACCACCATTTACCACAACCCGCGCTGCTCGAAATCTCGCCAGGCGCTGGAGCTGCTGGAGGCCCAAGGCGCCGACATCGAGGTCATCCGTTATCTGGATACACCGCCCGATGCCGCCACCCTGGTCGAGCTGCTCGAACGCCTGGGCTTGAGCGCACGCGAGCTGATGCGCAAGGGCGAAGATGCCTACAAAGAGCTGAATCTGGCCAACCCGGAGCTGTCTGAGGCCCAGCTGGTGCAAGCGATGGCCGACTATCCGAAGCTGATCGAGCGCCCCATCGTGATCCGCGAAGGCAAGGCCGTCATCGGTCGCCCGCCGGAGCGCGTACTGGAGCTGTTCGCATGAGTGACGCTTACGTTCTGGTGCTCTACTACAGCCGGCACGGCGCCACCGCCGAGATGGCCAGACTGATCGCAGAAGGCGTTGAAAGCAGCGGCATGGAAGCGCGCCTGCGCACCGTGCCACCGGTCGCGCCAGAAACCACCAGCGCACTGCCGCCGGTGCCGACCGATGGCGCAGCCTACTGCACCGAAGCCGACCTCAAGCAGTGCTCTGCGCTGATACTCGGCAGCCCCACCCGTTTCGGCAACATGGCCGCACCGCTCAAGTACTTCATCGACGGCACCAGCAGCCTGTGGCTGAGCGGCAGCCTGAATGGCAAGCCCGCCGCAGTCTTCACCTCTACCGCCAGCCTGCACGGCGGCCAGGAATCGACGCTGCTGTCGATGCAGCTGCCGCTACTGCACCACGGCATGCTGCTGGTGGGCCTGCCCTACAGCGAAAGCGCGCTGACCGAAACCCGTGGTGGTGGCACGCCTTACGGCGCCAGTCACCACGCCGGCAGCCAGGGCGAACGCCGCCTGGATGAGCACGAAAGCCAGCTGTGCCGGGTACTGGGCGCGCGGGTTGGTAACCTCAGCCAGCAACTGGCAGCGGGAGCCAAGGCCCGTGGCTAAAAAGAAAAAACCGCTGCCCTCGCTCGACTACCTGCTGCCGCGCTGCCGCGCCAGTCGCCTGGTAGCGCTGATCGGCTACGCCGGCCTGCTGCTATCGATCCTGGGTTACAACCTGCTGTTTGCCGACTTGCACGGGGCCAACCCGGTCATCGTGATTGGCGTGCAGCTGTTGCCGTTGCTGATCTTCCTGCCCGGCGTTATCACAGCACACGTACGCACCCACGCCTGGCTGGCCTTTGCCATCAACCTGTATTTCATTCAGGGGGTTTTGATCTGCTTTCAGCCGGGACGGCTGGAGTACGGTCTGGTGATGAGCGGCTTCAGCGTGCTGTATTTTGTCGCAGCGCTGTACTTCATTCGCTGGAGCTTTCAGGCTCAGCGAGTTGCCCGCGGCGAGACCTGAAAGCCAATAATCTGCGGCCCCTGCTACCAGCCCATCTCGCGTTTGACGAAGGGAATCGTCAAGCGGTGCTGGTCCCGCAAGGAGGCCTGATCCAGCGTTTCCAGCGCAGCGAACAGTTCACCCATACCCCGCGCACCGCGGCTGAGGATGTAACGGGCCACGTCATCGGTCAGTTGCAGGCCACGCTGCGCAGCCCTCAGCTTGAGCACTTCCTGCTTGCCCGTATCGTCCAGCGGCTGCAGCTGAAACACCAGGCCCCAGCCCAGACGCGACGCCAGATCCGGCAGTTGCAGCCCCAGCGCGCGCGGCGCAGCCACCGCTGCCACCAGCAGGCGGCCGCCCTGCTCGCGCAGGCGGTTGTAAAGATGAAACAGGGCTTCTTCCCAGTCCGGGCGGCCGGCGACGGCTTCCAGCTTATCCAGGCACAGCAGGTCAACCGACTCCATACCTTCCAGCAGTAGCGGCCCTTCCTCTACCAGCTCATCCAAGGGCAGATACATAGCCAACCCGCCCACATCGGCCAAGGCGTGACAGGCGGCCTGCAGCAAATGCGTACGCCCGGTACCTTCGCTGCCCCACAGATACAAACAGCACTCTTCGATCGACGACTGCGGCTCGGCAAAGGTCTGGGTCGCGGCCAGCACCGCGGCATTCGGGCCCGGGTAATAACTGGCAAAGGTGGCCTCGTCGCGTAGCTTGATACCTAGCGGCAGCTGGATGGGCCGTCCGGCAGACATCAGCGCGCCTCCGCCAGAGCAGAAACAGACACACGCAGCAGCGCAAGAGACGTCGGCACCGGCTGCGCAACAATGGCAGCCGCCCGGTCGCCAGAGTCCGGGGTCATGGGCAGTCCTTAAATAACCTGATTAAGCCAAACCAGCCTGAAGGCTAGCGCCAGCGATAATACAGGGTATTGACCGGCGCCGCCGCCCCAACCTGCGCCTCGGGCTGCTCGGTAACACCTTCCCCCTCTACCGGCAAGCCGCCGTCCGGCTCAACAGGCGCGGGCGCCGGGGCCTCGGTACGGATCAGGCGCTGATCCAGCATCAGCATGCGCTCCAGCTGGCTCTGATCGCCGGGGAAGTCGATGGCAAAGACCACCTGATCGCCGCTGATGGACACCAGGCTTGGCTGGTGCTGGCTACTGAGTTGCTGCAGGCTGCGCTGCAAGTCGGCAAAGGCACCGACAGAGTTGATACCGCTGATCTGCAAGGTCCAGCCTGCGGCGTTACCACCCGCCTGGGCGCCCACCGCGTACTGACTATGCACCTCCAGGGCCAGGGCGCGCATCAAACCATCGGCCAGCTGCGCCGGATCAGAGCTGTTTTCCTTACCCTCGAGCGTGCGGTCGTTGAGCCAGAAGGCCCATTCCAGCTGCCAGTCCTCACCTGCATCGTGGTACACATCCAGCGCCAGAATGCCCTCGCTGGCATAGCGCTCGCTGGCGGCCTTGAGCGCCTCAACGTCGCCGTCCAGCACATCATTCTCACTGATACTGGCGCGGTCCTGCAGATCGGACAACGGCTGCATCAGCGCCACGCCACGAAAGCGCGCAGCCGTGCGCAGGGCCTGACCCATTTCGCTGCCCGGCGCCATGAAATCAGCGCCCAACTCGTCGCGCTGGACGGCCCACACCAGCACACCGGGGCGATTGCGTCCCAGCATTGGCACCTGCGCCTGGGTCAGGGCATCGCGCAGCAGCAGCGGGTCAAACTCCACCTGCATGCTGCCATCATCCTGCAGTGCGCTAATCTGCCGCGTTACCGAGCTGGGCTCGGCGAGCACCTTAGCCAGGGTCGGCGCCTCGGCATCCAGGCTGTCGCCGGCCAGCCGCTCCAGCATCACGTCCAGCGCGCTGGACAATTGTGCGCTTTGCTCCGCATCAGGTTGCGGCGGCATCTGCACTTGATAAAGGGAATCCAGCACTGCCGCGTGGGCAGTCAAGGGCAAGCAAAGTGAGAAAAATCCGATAGAAAAAAAGCGCGACAAGGGCATGAACAGTTCCGTCAAGGTGGCGGGCACAGGACGCTCGACTGCAAGGATTGCAAGCCGACCAAGCTCTCTACATTAACCAAGCCACCGGTGTGCAGCAACCGCGGCGTCACGCGACGCGTGGTCGGCTGCACCGGGATGCTGTCCGGGCGCGCCAAGCCGCCTTCAGCATGGCTCTGAAGCCGATGAATTGGTAGACTATGCCGCTATCCGGCGCCGCGCCCGACAAGGCATGACGGGGGCGGCGGACCTATTTTGTCCCTTGATCCCTTCGAGACCCGCTCATGAGCAGCCAGACGCCTTCCAAACCTTCGATCAGCTACAAAGACGCCGGCGTGGATATCGCCGCTGGCAACGCCCTGGTTGACCGCATCAAGCATGTTGCCAAGCGCACTGCGCGCCCCGAAGTCATGGGCGGCCTGGGTGGCTTCGGCGCACTGTGCGAAATCCCTGAAGGTTACCGCCAGCCGGTCCTGGTATCGGGCACCGACGGCGTGGGCACCAAGCTGCGTCTGGCGATGGACCTGGGCATGCACGACAGCATCGGCATCGACCTGGTTGCTATGTGCGTCAACGATCTGATTGTCTGCGGCGCCGAGCCGCTGTTCTTTCTTGACTACTACGCCACCGGCAAGCTGAACGTCGATGTTGCCGCCCAGGTGGTCACCGGTATCGGTACCGGCTGTGAGCAGGCTGGTTGTGCCCTGGTTGGCGGCGAAACAGCCGAGATGCCCGGCATGTACGAAGGTGAAGATTACGACCTGGCCGGCTTCTGTGTCGGCGTAGTAGAAAAGGCCGAGATCATCGATGGCACCAAGGTCGTCGCTGGCGACACCCTGATCGCCCTGCCCTCATCCGGCCCGCACTCCAACGGCTATTCGCTGATTCGCAAGATCATTGAAGTGGCCGGCATCGACATCCACAGCACACAACTCGACGGCAAGCCGCTGAGCGAGCTGCTGATGGCGCCGACCCGTATCTACGTCAAGGCCCTGCTACAGCTAATCAAGCAGACCGGCGCGGTCAAGGCCATGGCCCACATCACCGGCGGCGGCCTGCTGGAAAACATTCCGCGCGTATTGCCCAAAGGCGCTCAGGCCATCATCGACCTGAACAGCTGGCAGCGTCCGGCGGTTTTCAACTGGCTGCAGGAGCAGGGCAACGTTGATGAAACCGAAATGCACCGCGTGCTGAACTGCGGCGTGGGCATGGTCATCTGCGTTGCAGCCGAGCAGGCCGACACCGCACTGCAAAGCCTGCGCGACGCTGGCGAGCAACCCTGGGTAATTGGACAAATCAGCAGCGCCGCTGAAGGCGCCGAAGCCGTTGTCCTGCAGGGCAACTGATCGGTGGGCTGCCGTATTGTCGTCCTGATCTCCGGGTCGGGCAGTAATCTGCAGGCAGTTCTCGACGACCTGGCCGGTGCCGACGCACCGGCCGAGGTGGTCGCCGTCATCTCCAACAAGGCTGAGGCCTACGGCCTTGAGCGCGCACGCAGTGCTGGTATCGAAACCCGCGCATTGGACCACCGCAGCTTCGCGGATCGCGCCGCCTACGATCAGGCACTGATTGAACAGATCGACGCCTTTACCCCTGATCTGGTACTACTGGCGGGATTCATGCGCATTCTGACCGCCACCTTCGTGACACATTTTCATGGCAGGCTGTTGAACATTCACCCGTCCCTGTTGCCGAAGTACAAAGGTCTGCAGACCCACCAGCGGGCGTTGGATGCCGGAGACGCCGAGGCCGGCGCCAGCATCCACTTCGTGACCGAGGAGCTGGACGGCGGCCCATTGGTACTCCAAGGGCGCGTCGTGGTCCACCCGGACGATGATGCCGACAGCCTGGCAACGCGGGTACAGCAACAGGAACACCGCCTGTATCCGCTGGTGGTACGCTGGTTCGCCAGCGGCCGACTGCGCCTGATTAACGGACTGGCAAACCTGGACGGTGAGCCGATTCCATCCGGTGGACTAAGACTGGAAACCATTGAATCCAGCATGTGAGACACAACAGATGCACGCCAACATCAGATCGCGCACTACCCGTTTTTTGGTCGCCCCTCTGGCGACACTGGTTTTAACCCTCACCGCAGGCGGCGCTAGCGCTCTTGAGCTGACCCCATTCAGCGCCAGCTACGCCGCCGACATGAAGAACATTCCGGTCAACGGCGAGGCTGTACACAGCTTGCAGCAAAACGCCGACGGCAGCTGGCAGCTATCCTTCAGTGCCAGCATGTTTGTCGCGCGACTCACCGAAGAGAGCAGCCTGCAGGTAGTTGACCAGCAGATCCGCCCGCTCAGCTACCACTACGAGCGCCGCGGCCTTGGTCGGGGCAAAGAAATCATCCAGCAGTTTAACTGGCAGCAGGGCCAGGTCACGGGTCAGTACAAGGACGAGGCCTTCAGCCTGCCAACCGAGCCTGGCCTGCTCGACAAGACCACCTACCAGCTCGCCCTGCAGGCCGACCTGGCCGCAGGCAAGCAGGACATGCACTACCGCGTGGTAGATGGCGACGAGGTGGAGGAATACCATTTTCGCGTAGTCGGTGAAGACCGCGTGACTACCCGCGTCGGGCAGTTTGACGCCGTTGAGGTAGAACGCATCCGTGAGCCCGACGCCAAGCGCGAAACCACCCTTTGGTTTGCCAAGGACTGGAACTACCTGCTGGTACGCCTGAGCCAGACCGAAACCGACGGCCAGCACTATCAGATCATGCTCAAGGAAGCGAGCATGAACGGCCAACCGGTCAGCGGCATGCCGGTGAAGGGCGACTGACGCAGTCGTTGAGGCGCGCTACCTCTCGCCCAGTACAGCGCTAAATAAACCGCCGCACAGTCAGCCTGTCCGGCGGTTTTTTCTTTCTTTTAGCCTCAAGCCTGGCTGCCGACTTCAGCGTACGTTGTTCCAGGTCCTGCTGTCATTGAGTCAGCCTTTCGCCTTTCACGGCGAGCCAAGGGGGGC
>DBHE01000181.1:2713-4689 GCA_002296055.1 Pseudomonadaceae bacterium UBA836 | reverse complement strand
GGTCATTGTTGATAGCGCATCAAATAAGAAGTACGCAGTGGCCTATACCTCTGACCCATCCGCAACTTCTTTGATAATCGGCGCAAACCTGAACGGTTACATCCGCCGCATTACATATTTCCGTACAGTCCTCTCTTCGTCACTGATTGCGAGGTTGATCGCATGAAGTTATATTCTGTGAAATATAAAGCTGCCCAGAAGTCTCCGGGCAGCCAGAAGTTCTGGCGCATCACCATCGACAGCAAGTACAAGGGTGATGTGGGCCTGCTGACCCACGAGGTCCGTCACGTCCTGCACTGGTGGGTTTTCGTCGTGCTGACCCTGGCACTGGCCGGCGCTCTGGTACTGCTGGTCGCGCCGGCATACGGCCTGATCGCTCTGGCCGCGCCGTGGGTTTATCACTGGTCGTACCGGGTCAAGGCGCTGCGCATCTGGTTTGAGCTGGACTGCTACCGCGCTCAGCTGCGAGCGGGGAGCTATGTCAGTGACGAGTTCGCAGTGAAAGCCATGGTTGGCCACGGCATGTCTGCGAGCGCCGCGCGCGCCGCGCTGGGATAGAGCCGGTACTACAAAACCCGGCGGTACATCGGAACATGCCCACATCCGTGTAGAGCCAGGCCAGCATGCCCATCCGGGCCGCAGCTGTCGCTGGCCAGCTCGACAAAACGCTAACCCCATCACAACCGCTTCGGCGGTTTTTTTGTGCCTGGAGAAAACATATGTCACTCGGAAGCAAGCAGCGACGCTTTACCAAAATGATCGGGCTGCTGATCGAATACGCATATCAGAACGGCTATGAACTGACGTTCGGTGATGCCTACCGCGACCCGCGCCTGCACGGCGATGTCGGGCAGAAGAAGGGCTATGGGGCAGCGGGTAGTCTGCACAAACAGCGCCTGGCTGTGGACTTCAATCTGTTCCGCAACGACAGGTTTCTGCAGCAGACGGAAGATCATCGGCCGCTTGGCGAATACTGGGAATCGCTCGGCGGCAGCTGGGGCGGACGCTTTAACGACGGCAATCACTATTCGCTCGAGCATGAGGGTCGCAAATGATCGCTAAGTACAAGGCGTGGCTGCAGGTCGCCGGCCTGATAGCCCTGGTGCTGCTGGGGTTTGGAGTGGGGTGGAGCTGGCAGGGCGCAAACGGCGAGGCCGCGCTGGACCGGGCCAACACTGCGCACGCTAACACGCTAGGGGAGATTGCAAGGGCAGGGCAGCGTCAGCTGCAGAAACAGCAGGAGCTGCTGGTGGCCGAGCGCGAGCGGCTGCAGGCGCTGGATCAGAAATACTACGGGGAGCTGCAAGATGAAAAGGCTGATAATGAAAGGCTGCGGGGTATGTATGCTGGTGCTGACGCTGAGCGGCGCGAGCTGCGTATCCAAGTCAGAGTTGCCCGCGCCGACGCTGTCGTGTCCGAAACCACAGGCGGCAGCGGCCTGGGCGATGTCGCCGCCCTCGAACTCAGTCCAGAAGCTGGACGAGCTTTTTGGAGTATCCGAGCCGGAATGATCGAGGATAGGGCCAAGCTGGTTTATCTGCAGGAGCTGGAGCGCGCGCGGCAGGGCGCAGATTAAGTCAGGAAGGAAGGAGTCTAGCGCCAAATTTCGGGGTAAATCCTCCCCAAAACAGAACGCAAGCCTTTGATTTTAAAGGAGTGGATTAGCGCGCAAACCGCTGTTTATTTTTACAGCTGATTTGCGCCTAACCTGATGATTCAAAAGGGGAATTGGCGTTCTCTTGTGCGTCTCAGGCCTTGATGCCGTACAGGGTGATCATTGCTTACAGGCTCCTGATGAAGTCGCGGATGCGTTCGGCAGCTTCAATACACTCGTCCAGCGGGGCGACCAGCGCCATGCGGACCCGTCCGGCGCCGGGATTATAACCATCAATTTCCCGTGACAGGTAACGTCCGGGCACCACGGCGACGTTCTGCTCGGCCAGCAGGCGGGTGGTGAAGGTCTCGTCGTCGATGGG
>DBHE01000181.1:0-2342 GCA_002296055.1 Pseudomonadaceae bacterium UBA836 | reverse complement strand
TCGCCAAGAATGGCGAGAACGGCGTCAAACTTGGCCTGATACTGGGCGCGGTTGTCGGCAACGTGCGCTTCATCCTGCCACGCCGCGATGCTGGCGATCTGGCTGTGAACCGGCATGGCGCAGCCGTGATAGGTGCGGTAAGTCAGGTACGGCTTGAGCAGGCTGGCGTCGCCGGCGACAAAGCCGGAACGCAGGCCCGGCAAGTTGGAGCGCTTGGACAGACTGTGGAACACCACGCAACGGGCAAAGTCGTCGCGGCCCATGGCAGCGCAGGCTTGCAGCAGGCCGACCGGGGCCGGGCCGTCTGGCGCGTAGATCTCGCTGTAGCACTCGTCGGAGGCAATGACAAAGTCGTATTGGTCGGCCAGCTTGATCAACTGTTGCAGGGTTTCCAGAGGGATGACCGCGCCGGTCGGGTTGCCCGGGGTGCAGATGAAGAGTAGCTGACAGCGCTGCCAGATCTCGGCCGGCACCGCGCTGAAATCCGGAATAAAGCCGTTGCTGCCGTCGCAGGCGAGGTAATGTGGCTCCACGCCCGCCAGAAACGCCGCCCCTTCGTAGATTTGATAGAAGGGGTTGGGGCTGACCACAAGGCCCTGCGGGTCGCGGGCGATCAGCGCCTGGGTAAAGGAGAACAGCGCCTCGCGGGTGCCGTTGACCGGAATAATGTTGCTGCTGATATCCAGGCTGCCGGCAGTCAGCGCAAAGCGCTTGGTCAGCCAGTCGGCAATGCTCTGACGCAGTTCGGGCTTGCCCTGGGTAGTCGGATAGACCGCTGCCTGGTTGAGGTTGTCGGCCAGTGCCTGCAGTACGAACGGCGGTGACGGGTGCTTGGGTTCACCGATCGACAGCGAAATCGGGCGCAGCGCCGGGTTCGGGGTAACGTCGGCGATCAGGGCGCGCAGCTTTTCAAAAGGGTAGGGCTGCAGGCGCTGCAGGTCGTGATTCATTGTGTGTCCTCAGGGGCCGATGGCAATGGGGCTGCTGTACTCCTGCGCGGTCGGCTGGGTACTGCTGAGTGTGTCGATGATGGTTTGCTGCAGGCGCTCGCACAGCTGCGGGTCCGACAGCGCCTGGTTGTTGGCGTCGGTGATGACGAAGACGTCGTCCACGCGCTCACCCAGGGTGACGATCTTGGCGTTTTGTACGCTGATGTCGAAGTCCAGCAGAATGCGGCCCATGCGGGCCAGCAGGCCCGGGCGGTCCGGTGCGCTCAGTTCAAGAATGGTGTGCTGGCCGCTCGGGTCATTGGAGATGGTGACCTCGGGGGCGAAGGCAAAGTGCTTGAGCTGGCGCGGCACCCGGCGCTGGATGATGGTCGGGAAGGCGTCCGGGTCGGAGAGGGCGTCGACCAGGTCGTGCTTGATCTGGCGGATGCGCTCGGGGTTGTCGCCAATCGAGCCGCCGTCGGAGTCGAGCACGATATAGGTGTCCAGGCTGAACTGGCTGGTCGAGGTGATGATGCGGGCATCCTGAATGCTCAGGTTGAGCTGGTCCATGGCCGACACCGTCGCCGCGAACAGGTCGTTCTGCTCCGGGGTATAGATAAAGATCTGGGTGGCGCCCTCAAATTCGCGCTGGGCGGTTTCCTTGATCAATACCAGTGGGCTCTGACGCTGGCCGTGCTGGGCGATGGCCTCGGTATGCCAGGCCACGTCGCTGGCGGTGTGGCGCAGAAAATAGTCATCGCCCAGCTCGACCCAGAGGGCTTCTGCGTCATCTTCGTCTACGCCGTTGCGCACCAGAATGTCGAGCGCTGCCTGCTGCGTCTGGCGGATGTGCTCCTCGCGGTCTGGCGGATTGTCTAGGCCGCGGCGCAGGGCGCGTTTGGTTTCGGTGTAGAGCTGGCGCAGCAGGGAGGCGCGCCAGGAGTTCCACAGCGTCGGGTTGGTGGCGTTGATGTCCGCGATGGTCAGCACATAGAGGTAGTCGAGCCGCACCTGATTGCCGACCTTGGTGGCAAAGTCGTGGATCTCCAGCGGGTCGGAAATGTCTTTGCGCTGCGCCGTCGTGGACATCAGCAGGTGGTTCTCGACCAGCCAACTGACCAGGTGCGTATCCCAGGCCGGCAGGTGATGGCGCTGACAGAACAGTTCGGCGTCGACCGCGCCCAGTTCCGAGTGATCGCCGCCGCGCCCCTTGGCGATGTCGTGATACAGCCCGGCCATGTACAGCAGGTCCGGCTTGGGCAGGCGGCAGAAGATGCGCCAGGCCAGCGGGTAGCGATCCTGATACTCGGGCCAGCTGAGCTTGCGCAGGTGCTTGATCAGGTTCAGCGTGTGCGCGTCCACGGTGTAGATGTGGAACAGGTCGTGCTGCATCTGGCCGACGATCTTGCCGAA
>DBHE01000195.1 GCA_002296055.1 Pseudomonadaceae bacterium UBA836 | reverse complement strand
GACAGCAGCGGCGGCAGATCAACGTTGAGAATCCAGTCGGCAAACTGGGCAAAACCGGCGGTCTGGGTCACTACACCACCAAAACCGATGACGGCAGCCGGGTTCAGCAGCGGCATGAACGAGTCATCAGCGCCCTGCCCAAAGGCTTGAGCCGCTTTACGGCGCAGCGCAGGAAACAGCACTACGCAGGTCAGTGAGCCAAGAATCAGCGAAATGCTGGGCCAGATGATCGGCTGCGACGCACTGAACAACAGCACGCGGGCCACAATACCGTCGCTCTCGGACCAATCTGCCATGCCCAGGAAGGCGCGCGGCAACATGATCGAGCCCAGCACCACCACCATCGGAATCAATGCCATCCACCACACCGGGGCGTCGTTCGGATCGCCAATGAGCTGCTCCATGCGGCGGTCCTGGGCGTTCTCGACAAAGCCTTCGCCACGCGCCTGGGCGCGCTTCCACTGGCTTTCCACGTACCACATACCCAGGCCGGCCATCAGCAGAGCAGCAAAAATGCCGATCCAGCCGCCTGCGAACAGGTCGGTACCCAGCGAGCTGGCAGAAATCACGTTATGGATAGACGGCGTACCCGGCAGCGCCGTCATGGTGAAGGTGCCAGCCCCCACAGAGGTGGCTGCAGCCCACAGACGCTTGGGCAGGTTGGCCTCACGCATCAACGTGATACCCAGCGGATACATAGTGAAGACCACGACAAACACCACTACGCCGCCATAGGTGAGCAAGGCGCAAACGACCATGCCAACCAGCAGCGTGTGACGCACGCCCAGGGCGCGAGTGATGGATAGCGCAATACTCTTGGCCGCCTGACTGGTCGCCATTACCTTGCCGAAAATAGCGCCACAGAGGAACAGCAGGAAGAACTTCCCGGCAAAGGTAAACGCACCCAGCGGGCCAAACGGGAAGAACTCCAGAAAGGTTTGCGAGATCAGCATATTGTTGGTCAGCGCGACCACCAATGCGCAGACCAGAGACGCAATAAAGATATTGATCCCTCGCAAGGCCAGATAAATAAGTAACGTCACGCCGGCGAGAAGACCGAGATTTCCGAGCATTGTTTTTATCCTTGTAGTTGACTGCGCTGGCTACATTACCCCAGCGCAGATTCACTACAAAGCCTTTAGCGCCGGAATCAGAGCGCTTTATTGTTGTGTATTGGTAACAGAATTATCGGTTGCCTACTTCCAACCCACGATGCAACTGCTACTATTACTGGCGCTATCAGGAACGTACAGCCGAAGACCGATGGAACTTCGAGCCACTTGTTCGGTCTTGGGCTGTGCGTTCTTGAAGCAAGACTTTTTACACAAGGGGAAAGTTATGAAAACTGCACTGAAAGTATCCGCCGTAGCTCTGGCCGCTCTGCTGGCCGCCGGCTGCAGCAACAGCATGGAAAAGGAACTGAGCGCTCGCGTTGCCGCCAACGAAAACGCGACTGCCAGCGCCCAGGCCCGTGCAGATGAAGCATACCGCAAGGCTGATGAAGCTCTGGCTGCCGCTCAACGCGCCCAGCAGACTGCTGACGAAGCCAACGAGCGCGCCCTGCGCATGCTCGAAAAGGCCAGCCAGAAGTAAGATGGCTGCCTGCAGCCGATCCGGATCACATGGTCCGGATCGGTTGTCCAATCACCCCGGGAATGCCGCTCTCGGCATACACCAGATCTCTGATAGCCTTCCAGTCCAACCTGAACCCCTGCACCTTGTCCTGCTGCTCTGCCAGCAATCGCTGAATTGCCGCCTGCTTGTCCAGCGTTGACGGCATGCCGTGTTCATCCAGCGCCGTATGCACTTCCAGATACAGCAGACCGTCCTTGATACCCAGCTTGTAGGGCTGATTGACGATCGTCACCGGTGTGCCGACCGGTACCTGCGGAAACAGCTCGGTGATGTCTTCGTTACGCATGCGGAAGCAACCATGGCTTACCCGCGTACCGATACCAAACTTCTTGTTGGTGCCATGGATGACGTAGCCGCTCAGCGCCAGGTTCATCTTGAACGGGCCCATCGGGTTATCCGGACCTGGCGGCACTACCGCGGGCAGCGGGTCGCCGTTGGCGGCGTGCTCCTCCAGAATGGACTTGGGCGGATACCAGGACGGGTTGGCTTGCTTGCGCAGAATGCGCGTTTCGCCAATGGGCGAGGACCAGCCCTCGCGGCCGATACCTACCGGATAGCTGGATACCAGCTCGCCCCCCTTGTGGTAGTAATACATGCGAAACTCGGGCAGGTTGATCACCACCCCTTCTCGCACACCCTGGGGCAAAACATGTTCCCCCGGCAGCACAATTTCTGCGCCTGCCCCGGGCAACCAGGGGTCGATACCGGGGTTGGCCGACGTCATTTCCAGGTAGCCGAAGCCGCGCACACTGCCCAGGTCAGCAAAGGTATCCTCATAGGAGGCCTGGTATCGCTCAACCTCGCCAATCATATCCTGCTCGGGCGCAAGCAACGGATAGTCGTTAGCCAGCACCGTTGTCGCCAAGCTTGCCAACACACCGGCAAGAAGCCCTTTTTTCAGTACTGGACGCATCATCCACATCAGTATCAGCTCCCGCTCACCATCATATTCAAGTCAAACTGCTGCATCTGCGTTGCCAACGGGCGCGAACGCCCGCCGCTGCGGCGCGCGCCACCCTTGGTCTGCTCGGCGAGGTTCACACAGGCCGGGCACAGCGTGCGCGCATCGGCCCGGGTCAATTCCCTGTAGACAGGCAGCGAGGGCAAGAGGTCGCCGCACAGCGTGCGCTCGCGCGGCACATCCAGACGCAAATTAATATCTACCAGATGAACGTGCCGGAAGTCTTCGACAAAAAGATCCAGCTGCTCATCCTGCTCTACCAGACACCAGCGTCTGGCCATCCAGGACAGATTCAATCTTCGCCCTCACCCGCCGCCGGCTGACGCGACAGCCAGGCATCGATCACCGGCCAGGCATTCTCCAGTATCCCGGGCTGGCCCTGCACGTTGGGGTGCACGCCGTCACTTTGCATAAGCGCTGACTGCCCCGCAACGCCTTCCAGTACAAAGGGGACCAAGGCAACCTGCTGCTGCTCGGCCACATCCCGGAACACCTGCTCGAATGCCGAGGTGTAGCGCACACCATAATTGGGCGGGATCCGCATACCCAAGATAGCGACCTCGGCGCCGGCCTGGCGCGACTGTTCGACCATGGCCGCAAGATTCTGTTGCATTTTATCCGTAGGCAGGCCCCGCAGACCGTCGTTGCCACCCAACTCAATGACCACCAGATCCGGCTCATGCCGCGTCAGTAGCGACGGCAGGCGTGCTAACCCACCGGCAGTGGTGTCACCACTAACCGAAGCATTATGCACCGGCACGGAGCTGTTTTGAGCCTGCAAACGGGTCTGCAACAGGCTTACCCAGCCGTCACTGATTTCCAGACCGAAAGCGGCGCTGATACTATCACCGAGGATCAAAATCCCCTGTGCTGCTGCGGGAAGAGAGAGCAAACACAGCAACAGCCCTCCCAGCCAGTTTCTCAAGACGTTCATCAGGCCCGTTACCATGTCAGACGCAGTCGTAATTGCCCGCCACCTTAACAAAGTCGTCACCACCTCGGAAGCGCCACTACAGATCCTCAAGGACGTAAACCTGAGCATCCAACGCGGCAGCAGCGTTGCCATCGTCGGCGCCTCTGGCTCGGGCAAATCCACTCTGCTCAGCCTGCTAGCCGGACTGGATCTTCCCAGCAGTGGCGAGGTGCTGCTGGCCGGGCAGTCGCTCACCACCCTGGATGAAGACCAACGCGCCGCCTTGCGCGGTCTGGAAGTGGGTTTCGTGTTCCAGTCCTTTCAGTTGCTGGATAGCCTCAACGCGGTTGAAAACGTGATGTTGCCGCTGGAGCTGGCCGGACGTCGTGATGCCCGCCAGCACGCCACCGAACTGCTTGAGCGCGTCGGCCTCAAAGCGCGTATCAGTCATTATCCGCAGCAGCTATCTGGCGGCGAGCAGCAGCGGGTGGCCATTGCCCGCGCCTTTGCCAGTGAGCCGGCCATTCTGTTTGCCGACGAGCCGACCGGTAACCTGGACGCCGCCACCGGCCAGAAGATCACCGATCTGCTGTTCGACCTTAACCGCGAACACGGCACCACGCTGATCCTGGTCACCCACGACGAACGCCTGGCCGCCCGCTGCGAGCGCGCCCTGCACATGCAGGCAGGCCAACTGCAAGTGGAGCAAGCTGTATGAACAGCGCGCCGTTAGCCAGCCTCGCCTGGCGCCTGTTGCGCCGGGAGTGGCGCGCGGGGGAACTGCGCGTCCTGCTCGGAGCGTTACTGATTGCGGTCACCATCAGCACCGCCATCAGCTTTTTCACCGAGCGGCTTGAACGCAGCATGACCGGCCAGGCCGCCGAGTTTCTCGGTGCCGACCTGGTTGTCTCATCGGGCAGCCCGCTGCCGGCCCTGTATGCCGAACAGGCCCAGAGCCAGGGGCTGCAGATCAGCCAGCAGGTTGGCTTCAACAGTGTCATGGCCAGCGATGCAGCCATGCAGCTGTCCAGCGTCAAGGCGGTGGATGCAGCCTATCCGTTACGCGGCCAGATGCGCATTGCCGAGCAACCCTTTGCGGC
>DBHE01000063.1 GCA_002296055.1 Pseudomonadaceae bacterium UBA836 | reverse complement strand
CGCCTCGGTATCGTGATGGATCCGATCAACGCGATCCATTACAAAAAAGACAGTTCACTGGCCATGCTGCTGGCCGCCGCCCAACGCGACTGGGAGCTCTTCTACCTGGAGCCGCAAGACCTCTACCTGGTCGACGGCAAAGCCCACGGTTGCCTGCGTCCGCTCAAGGTATTTGCCGACCCCAATCACTGGTACGAGCTGGGCGAGGAAACCAAGGCCCCGCTGGACAGCCTGGATGTGATCCTGATGCGCAAGGATCCGCCGTTCGACAACGAATTCCTTTACGCCACCCACATCCTCGAAGCCGCCGAGCGCGATGGCGTACTGATCGTCAACCGCCCTGCCAGTCTGCGCGACTGCAATGAAAAACTGTTCGCTACACAATTCCCGCAATGCGCGCCAGATCACATCGTCACCCGGCGCGCCGACATTCTGCGCGAATTCGCATTGCAGCACCGTGACGTTATTCTCAAACCGCTCGACGGTATGGGCGGTTCCATGATTTTCCGCATAAGAGAGAACGACCCTAACCTCAGCGTCATCATCGAGACCCTGACCCAGCACGGCACCCAGCAGATCATGGCCCAGCGCTACCTGCCGGAAATCAAGGACGGCGACAAACGCATCCTGATGATTCAGGGTGAGCCGGTGCCCTACTGCCTGGCGCGCATCCCCCAGCAAGGTGAGACGCGCGGCAACCTGGCCGCCGGCGGCCGCGGCGAGGCGCGACCGCTGACCGACCGCGACCGCTGGATTGCCGAACAGGTGGGCCCCACTCTGCGCGAGCGCGGTCTGCTGTTTGTCGGCCTCGACGTGATTGGCGACTACCTCACCGAAATCAACGTCACCAGCCCGACCTGCATTCGCGAAATCGATGCTGCCTACGACACCGACATTGGCGGCCGCCTGATGGACGCTATCGAGGCGATGCTGCAGACCCGCTAGCGCGAGCCGCGCACCTCGGGCGCCGTCGACACCCAGCTGAAACCCGCACGCTGCCATGACTGGCAGCGTGACCCAGCCCACAGAAGCGCACATGGACATTTGTGCCATCGGCGGGCAGACTTGCCCGCATATCGAGCTCGCCTATGGACAGCATGAATACCGCCGTGAACACCCCCGCGCCCAGCCAAGCCCCCATCGTCGCCCCCCGCGACCGACTGGGCTTTGCCTTGTTTATTGCTGCGGTCCTGCACGCGCTGCTGATCCTTGGCATCACCTTTGATCTGCCGACTCCCAACGAGCTGACCAAAAGCCTGGAAATCACCCTGGCTACCCAGCAGGCAGAAAAGGCCCCGGAACAGGCCGACTACCTGGCTCAGATCAACCAGCAGGGCAGCGGCACGCTGGAAGAAAAGGCGGCGCCCAGCACCACCGAAGAAGCCGACTTTCAAGACAGCGAAATCAATCAGGTGACGCCACAACAGCAGGTCACCGCGCCGCCGCCCGAGCGCGAGCAGCAAAAGGTCATCACGACCAGCGCGCCCAAGCTTGACCAGGTAACCGCTGCGCCCCCCACACCGAAGCCCGAGCCAGCGCCGACCGCCGAGCTGAGCTTCAACATGAGCGACCTGTCACGCGAGATTGCCAGCCTGGAAGCACAGCTGGCCGAGGAACGCCAAGCCTACGCCCGTCGCCCGCGCATTCTGCGCCTGAACGCCGCCTCGACCATGGCCGACAAGGGCGCGTTTTATAAGGACGCCTGGCGGCGCAAAGTCGAGCAGGTGGGCAACCTTAATTACCCGGCCGAAGCCCGAGCCAACCGCATTTACGGGAGCCTGCGCCTGCTGGTACAGATCAACCGCGACGGCAGTCTGCGAGAAGTGCGCATTCTTGAGTCCTCCGGCGAGCAGGTACTGGACGATGCGGCCATGCGCATTGTCCGACTGGCAGCGCCCTTTATGCCCTTTACCGGCGAACTGATGGATGTCGACGTGCTGGAAATCATCCGCACCTGGCGCTTTGAGCCGGGTGACCGGGTATCCAGCTTCTGACCCTTCCGCACCACCCCGCACAAGCACGCGGATTAGATGGGGCCGTCCCTTGCCCTGCCTGACCTTCGGCCCGATACTGTGGGCATGCAGACATCGCCGACCTACCTCACGCACCATTTCCTGATCGCCATGCCCCAGATGGCCGACCCACGCTTTGATCACAGCCTGATTTATTTGTGTGATCACAGCGCCGAGGGCGCCATGGGCCTGGTGATCAACCAGCCGAGCGACTTGAACCTCGACGACCTGCTGATACAGCTGGCCCCCGAACTCACCGGCCGTAGCGATCAGCCGGTGTTCAATGGTGGCCCGGTCGAACCGGAACGGGGCTTCGTGCTACACGACGGTGAACGCCGCTGGGAGTCGAGCGTCGACCTCGGCCCCCTGACCCTCACAACCTCGCAGGACGTGCTGCGCGCCATGGCTTGCGGCGAAGGCCCAGAAGCCGCACTGATCACCCTTGGCTATGCCGGCTGGGGCGCCGGCCAGCTGGAGCAGGAGCTGGCCGATAATGTCTGGCTGAGCTGCCCAGCCGAGCACGGCATCCTGTTCAGCCTACCGCACAGCGAACGACTGGGCGCCGCTGCGCGCACTTTGGGCATCGACTGGACCCTGCTGACCAGCCAGGCGGGCCACGCCTGATGCCAAACACACATCGCCGCGCCATGGCCTTCGACTACGGCACCCGTCAAATCGGCGTGGCCGTGGGCCAGACCCTGACCGGCAGCGCCGAGCCGCTGACCAACCTGCGCGCCCGAGACGGCGTGCCCGACTGGGACCAGCTCGCCAGACTGATACGCGAATGGGAGCCAAACGTACTGGTGGTTGGCCTGCCACTGAACATGGACGGCAGCGCCAGCGACATGAGTGAGCGCGCCGCACGCTTTGCCCGCCGCCTCAATGGCCGCTTCCAGCTGCCGGTCGAGACCGTCGACGAACGCCTGAGCACCTTCGAGGCAAAACAGCATTTAAAGGACCAGGGCCGCACCCCGAGCAGCTACCGGGATGATCCGGTCGACAGTCTCGCCGCCGCCCTGCTGTTGCAAACCTGGCTAAGCAGCCAGAGCAAGGAGACATCATGACCGCACTACCCGAGGTCGGCCCGCTGCTCGACAGCATGGCCACACAGCTGAGCAGCCATTTGGCAGCGCGGCAGATCAGCGACCCCGCCTTTGTCGGCATCCATACCGGCGGCGTCTGGATCGCCGAGGCGCTGCATGCCAAGGTCGCCCCCGAGGCGCCGATGGGCACCCTCGACATCGCCTTTTATCGCGACGACTTTGAGCAGCACGGCCTACCCCAACGGGTGCGCCCCTCCGAACTGCCCTTCAGCGTCGACGACCGCCACATCGTGCTGGTTGACGACGTGCTGATGACCGGCCGCACCATTCGCGCCGCCCTCAACGAGCTTTTCGACTATGGCCGCCCGGCCTCGGTGACCTTCGCCACGCTGATCGACGTCGACGCCCGTCAGCTGCCGATCCGCGCCGACATCCTGGGGGCGAGTCTGGCCCTGCCAGCAGGCCAGCGGGTAAAATTGGCCGGCCCAAGCCCCCTGCACCTGACACTGACCGCCGCTACCGACTGAGACTGCCATGAGCCTGACGCCGCACCACCTGCAACTCAACCAACAGGGCCAGCTGCGCCATTTTCTGACCATCGAAGGGCTGTCACGCGAGCTGCTGACCGAGCTGCTCGACACCGCCGACTCCTTCCTTGAAGTGGGCGAGCGCGCCGTCAAGAAGGTCCCGCTGCTGCGCGGCAAGACGGTCTGCAACGTGTTCTTCGAAAACTCCACGCGCACCCGCACCACCTTTGAACTGGCGGCCAAGCGCCTGTCGGCCGACGTGCTCAACCTGAACATCTCCACGTCCTCGACCAGCAAGGGCGAAACCCTGTACGACACCCTGCAGAACCTGGAAGCCATGGCCGCAGACATGTTCGTGGTGCGCCACGGCGACTCCGGGGCCGCGCACTTTATCGCCGAGCGCGTCTGCCCGGACGTGGCCATCATCAATGCGGGCGACGGCAACCACGCGCACCCGACCCAGGCGATGCTCGACATGCTGACCATCCGCCGCCACCGCGGCGACTTCGAGAACCTGTCGGTGGCCATCGTCGGCGATATCCTGCACTCGCGGGTGGCGCGCTCCAACATGCTGGCGCTGAAGACACTCGGCTGCCCCGACATCCGCGTGATCGCCCCGCGCACTCTGCTACCCGAGGGGATTGATCAATACGGCGTCAGGGTCTTCAACGACCTGCGCGTCGGCCTGCGCGACGTCGATGTGGTTATCATGCTGCGCCTGCAGAAAGAGCGCATGCAAAGCGGCCTGCTGCCGAGTGAAAGCGAGTTCTACAAGCTCTACGGCTTGACCCGCGAAACCCTGGCATTAGCCAAGCCCGATGCGCTGGTCATGCATCCGGGGCCAATCAACCGCGGCGTCGAAATCGAGTCTGACGTCGCCGACGGCCCGCAATCGGTGATCCTCAAGCAGGTGACCTACGGCATTGCCGTACGCATGGCCGTGATGTCGATGGCCATGACCGGACAGACCACCCAGCGCCAGCTCACCCAGGAAGCGAACTGAACCATGCGACTGACGATTGAAGGCGCCCGGGTTATCGACCCCGCCAGCCAGTTTGACGAGATCACCGACCTGCACATCGCCGCCGGCCATATCCAAGCCATCGGCGCTGCCCCAGAGGGTTTCACACCCAACCAGCGTATCGACGCCCGCGGGCTGATCGCCTGCCCTGGCCTGGTGGACCTCAATGTCGCCCTGCGCGAGCCCGGCTACAGCCGCAAGGGCAATATTGCCAGCGAAACCCGCGCCGCGGCCGCCGGCGGCGTGACCACCCTGTGCTGCCCTCCAGACACCCGCCCGGTGCTGGACACCCCAGCGGTGGCCGAGCTGATCCTCGACCGCAGTCAGGCCGCCGGCAATGCCCGAGTACTGCCCATCGGCGCGCTGACCAAGGGCCTGGAAGGCGAGCAACTGAGCGAGCTGGTAGCCCTGCGCGACGCCGGCTGCGTCGCCTTTACCCAAGGCCTGACACCCATGGGCGGCAACCGCATTCTGCGCCGTGCACTGGAGTACGCGGCCACCTTCGACCTGACCATCATCTTCACCCCGCAAGACGCGGACCTGGCCGAGGGCGGCATGGCCCACGAAGGCCCGACCGCCTCGCGCCTTGGCCTGGTGGGCATTCCAGAGAGCGCGGAAACCGTCGCCCTGGCCCGGGACTTGCTGCTGATCGAGCAGACTGGCGTGCGTGCGCACTTCAGCGGCCTCACCAGCGCCCGTGCGATGGACATGTTGGCTGATGCGCAGGCGCGCGGCCTGCCGGTTACCGCCGACCTGGCGGCTTATCAGCTGCTGCTGTGCGACGAGGACCTGACCGGGTTTTCCAGCCAGCTGCACGTAATGCCGCCGCTGCGCTCCGCCAACGACCGCCGCGCCCTGCGCGAGGCAGTGCAGAGCGGCGTGGTGCAGGCCATCGCCTCGCATCACCGACCGCACGAAGCCGAAGCCAAGCGCGTACCCTTTGCCGCCTCGGCGCCCGGCATCAGCAGCGTCGAGATTTTGCTGCCGCTGGCGCTGACACTGGTCGCCGACGGGTTGCTGGAGTTGCCGGCCGCGGTGGCACGAGTAACCAGCGGGCCGGCCCGCGCGCTGGGTCTGCCGGCGGGCATCGGCCAACTGCAACTGGGCGGTGCGGCAGACATCACCCTGTTTGACCCGGCCCAGGCCTGCGAGATCGGCCGCAACTGGCTATCGCGGGGCAGCAACTGCCCCTTTATAGGGCAAGGCGCGCCGGCAGCGGTTACCCATACCCTGCATGACGGAAAACTGGTATACCAACTGACCTGACGCTGCTGTCAGCGCGGTGCCGGGCAGCCGGCCAACACTGAGCGACTGGAAAGGACACTGGCATGGCCGCATTCGGCTTACGTGGTAAATCCCTGCTGGCACTATTGCTGGCCTGTTTACTGGCATTGGTGCCGGCCGGCCTGATCGGCTGGTCGGTGCTTAACAATATCCACCAGCACTTCGGCGAAGGCTACGCACGCAACGCCACCTTGCTGAGCCGCGAACGCATCAGCGCCCCGATCAGCCGCGAGCTGGCCCTGTCGCTGCGCTTTGCCAATTCCGAAGTCACCCGCCAGTGGCTGCGCGATCCGGGCGACCCGGCCAAGGCCGACCTGTTCTTCCGCGAAGCCGAGCTGTACCGCGCAGACTTCCGTGACCACGCCTACTTCATTGGTCGCCTGGACACCCTGGGCTACTACTTCAACGGCGGCGACCAGCCGCCCAGCCGCGAACCGCGTTATATCCTGAACCCTGACTCGGACGCTGACCGCTGGTTTTTCAGCACCCTGCGCAACACCCGGGGCTTCAACCTCAACGTCGACGTAAACCCCGAGCTCGATACCACCAAGGTTTGGCTCAATATGGTGGTTGAAGACGACGACGGCAGCGTGCTGGCACTGGCCGGCTCCGGGCTGGACCTGTCCGATTTCATTCGTGACTTCATTACCAGCGAGACCGCCGGCGTCACCCCGATGATCGTGGACGCCGACGGCGCCATTCAGGCGCACCAGGACCGCAGCCTGATCGTGATGAACTCCGGTGCCGGCGCCAGCAGCGCCAGCGGCAGCAACCTGCTTAGCCTGGTAGACGAACAGGAACGCGACGCCGTGCGCGCGGCACTTGAACAGGTAGGCCAGCAGCCGGGTAGCGTCGTGACGCTGCCGGTCAAGCTGCAGGGGGCCAATCAACTGCTGGCCGTTACCTATCTGCCGGAGCTGGACTGGTACGTCGCCAATGCGGTCGACCTGAGCACCGCCGAAGTCATCGACAGCGCCTGGGTCACGCCGCTGCTGATCGGTCTGGGCGCCCTGCTGATTCTGTTGGTGCTGATCTTTGCCTTCGCCATCGAGCGCCTGCTGCTCGGCCCGCTGCGCCAGCTCAAGCGCGGCGCCCAGGCGATGGCAGCCGGCCAATATGATGTCGCCATGCCGGCCGGTCGCAACGACGAGATCGGCGAACTGAGCGATGCCTTTGGCGTGATGGCAGAGAAAGTACGCAGCCACACCCAAGAGCTTGAGCAGCGCGTGCAGGAGCGCACCCGTGACCTTGAAGAGGTCAACCAGCAAATGCGCAACGCTCAGCGCAAGATCGAGGACTCGATTGACTACGCCAGCCTGATCCAGCGCTCCATTCTGCCCAACCGTGAGCTGGTCAACGCCCTCGGCGAACACCACGCCGTACTCTGGCGTCCACGCGACGTAGTGGGTGGTGATTTTTACATCTTCCACAGCGACCAGGATCACTGCCTGTTCGGTGTGGTCGACTGCGCCGGCCACGGCGTGCCTGGCGCGCTGATGACCATGCTGGCGCACGCCGCACTGGACCAGGCGATCAGCGATTGCGGCATGCACGACCCGGCCGCCGTGCTGCAACGTACCGACCAGATCGTGCGGCACATGCTCAGCGACTCCAACGAATCCAAGTCCGTTGCCACCAATATGGACGTCGGCCTCGCCTACGTTGATCTGAAGCAGGGCAATGTAACCTTCTCCGGTGCCAAGATAGCCCTGTACTACAGCGAGGGCGACACGGTCGACCACCTGCCGGGCGCGCGCCGGGCACTCGGTGACAAGCGCCAAGGCGAATACCACAACAGCCAGATCGAGCTGCGTGCAGGCCGTACCTTCTACCTGTGTACCGATGGATTCCTAGACCAGGCAGGTGGCGAACGCGGCTTCGGCTTCGGCAACAGCCGCTTCGCCGATATGCTGCGCGCCCACGCCAGTCTGCCGCTGCGCGAGCAAAGTGCGGCATTCAGCGATACACTGGCCGCCTATCAGGGTGATTACCCGCAGCGCGATGACATCACCATGCTGTGTTTCCGTTTTGACTGAGCCCTCGACAGGAGCCGTAATGGACAACATCGACCTATTCGCCATGCGCGAACGTTTCAACAGCCAGCAGATTATGCTGTGCTTTAACGGGCCGATTTCACGCAGCCTAATTGAAGAGATCGGCAATGCGCTGCGCAACTACCTGGCTGCCGACCATGCCCACCCCAGCGCTGCCATGGACGTGTTCGCGGTCTACATCGAGATGACGCAGAACATCAGCCACTACACCCGCTCCAAGGGCTGGAACGAGCAAGAAGCCGGCGCCACCGTGGTGGTCTCGCGCAACGAAGAGAACCGCTACGTCGTCTCCGCTGGCAACCTGATCGAAAGCGCTGACGGCGACAGCCTGGTTGCCGCCATCGACCAGCTCGCCCAGCTCGACAAGGCTGGCCTGAAAGCGGCCTACAAGGAACAACTGCGCCGCCCGCGTGATGCCGAGCGCGCCTCCGGCGCCGGTCTCGGGCTGATCGACATCGCCCGCAAATCCAGTGCGCCACTGCAGGCATCACTGCAGCCCGCCGCCGACGGCCGCAGCTTCTTCAGCCTGCGCGCCGTGATCTGA
>DBHE01000258.1 GCA_002296055.1 Pseudomonadaceae bacterium UBA836 | reverse complement strand
GAGCCGGCGCTCAAGAGCGGCCTGTTTGTGCCTTTCTTTGCCACCCAGGCGCTGACCAGCAAGTTTGTGCCCAACCTGCTCAAGGGTGGGCAGGCCCAGGCTATCTTCTTTCACTGCGTGCGGCTGCCGGACAACAGCGGCTTCAAGGTGATCCTGGAAGCGGCGCCCGAGGCGCTGTACAGCGAGGACGAATACGAGGCAGTGGCTTGCATGAGCTCGGTGATCGAGAGCTACGTGCGGCGCTGGCCAAGCCAGTACATGTGGAGCATGAAGCGCTTCAAGAAGCGGCCTGAGGGCGAGAAGCGCTGGTATTAAAGTTGTGCAGCCGAGCTGTGGTAGTGTTCGCAGACCGGCGGCAAGAAAGCGCTCAGACTTGGGGCTCTGAGTGCACACACAAGGTGGGGGGAACGGATTGGCCAACCAACGACAGCATCCGCGCACGCCGATGAAGGCACAGATCAAGATTGCGCATCCGAGTTTTGGCGAAGTGATCGGCCACACCCGTGACCTGTCCGACGGCGGCGTTTTTGTTGAGCACCCCACCCTGGGTACCTTGCAGGTCGGTGACGAGGTCACCGGTCAGGTACAAGGCATGCCGTTTGAGGCGCCGGCTTTGCGCATGGTGGTGCAGCGGGTGATTCCCGGTGACGGTGCCGGTCTGGCGTTTCTCGACGAAGCCTGAGCGCCCCGCAGGGCGCTAATAGTGACTAGCGCCGCCAAAACATCGGTGACAGCAGCACCAGCAGGGTAAACACCTCAAGACGCCCTAGCAGCATAGCAAAGCTGAGTACCCATTTAACCCCCGCATCCAGATTGCCGTAGTGCACGGCCACCTCGCCCAGACCCGGGCCGAGGTTGTTGATGCAGGCGGTCAGCGCCGAGAAGGCGGTGACAAAGTCCAGCCCGGTGCCCAGCAGAATCAAAAACAGCATCGCGAAGGTAAACACGTAGACCGCGCAGAAGCCCCAGACGGTCTCCACTACCCGGTCCGGTACCGGGCTGTTGCCCAGCTTGACCGGAAACACCCCGCGTGGGTGCAGCAAGCGCTTGATCTCCCGCTCGCCCTGCTTGTACAGCAGCAGCACGCGAATCACCTTCATACCGCCGCCGGTAGAGCCGGCGCAGGCGCCGATAAAGCTGGCATACAGCAGCAGATAGGGCAGCAGGGTCGGCCAGGTTGAAAAGTCGGTGACGCCGAAACCGGTGGTGGTGGCGATGGAGACGGTCTCGAAGGCGGCATAGCGCACCGAGGTCCAGACGTCGTGATGCTGGTAGTGCACCAGCACCGCAAAGCAGATGATGAACAGCGCCAGAATCACCAGTACGTAGGCGCGGCACTCCGGGTCTTGCCAGTAGTTTTTCAGCGAGCGAAAGCGCCAGGCAAGAAAGTGCAGCGCAAAGTTGATGCCCGAGATCAGCATAAACAGGATGCAGATCGCCTCGATCAGCGGGCTGTTGTAGTAACCGATGCTGGCGTCGTGGGTCGAGAAGCCGCCAATCGCGACGGTCGAGAAACTGTGGCCAATGGCGTTGAACAGGTCCATGCCGGCGGCCCAGTAGGCCAAGGCGCAGGCCACGGTCAGGCCGGCGTATATGTACCAGAGCACCTTGGCGGTTTCGGCGATCCGCGGGGTCAGCTTGTTTTCCTTCAGCGGGCCCGGCATCTCGGCGCGGTACAGCTGCATGCCGCCCACGCCCAGCATCGGCAGAATGGCCACCGCCAGTACGATGATCCCCATGCCGCCAAACCACTGCAGCTGCTGGCGGTAATACAGCAGCGCGCGTGGCAGGGTATCCAGCCCGGTGATGACCGTGGCGCCGGTGGTGGTCAGCCCGGAAAAGGACTCGAACACCGCATCGGCCACGCTCAGGTCAGGCATCTCCAACAGCCACAGCGGCACGGCACCGAACAGGCCGAGAACCAGCCAGAACAGGACGGTAATCAGGTAGCCATCACGGGTGCGCAGTTCGTTGCGCCGCCCGCGCACCGGCAGCCAGATACAGGCGCCGGCAATCATGGTGATGACAAAGGCGCTGAGGAAGGCGTTCATCGCCTCCTCGTGGTAGTACAGGCCAACGGCCGCCGCCGGCAGCATGCTGGTAGAGAAGAGCATCAGCAGGATGCCGATGATGCGCTGTATCTGCGGATACTGCATACCGTGGCGCCTTAGAGAAAGGTCAGTCCGACCTGGAACAGACGCTCCACATCGCGAACATGTTTTTTGTCGATCACGAAGAGGATGACGTGGTCATCCGATTCGATCACGGTGGAATCGTGGGCAATCAGCACCTCGTCATCGCGCACGATGGCACCGATGGTGGTGCCCGGTGGCAGGTCGATCTGGCCAACCGATTTGCCGACCACCTTGGACGAGCGCCCGTCGCCGTGGGCGACTACCTCGATGGCCTCGGCGGCGCCGCGGCGTAGCGAGTAGACGTTGACGATGTCGCCTCGGCGCACGTGGGTCAGCAGGGTGCCGATGGTGGCCTGCGACGGCGAAATCGCGATATCGATCTCGCCGCCCTGCACCAGGTCAACGTAAGCCGGGTTGTTGATCAGCGTCATCACCTTGCGCGCGCCCAAACGCTTGGCCAGCATCGAGGACATGATGTTGGCCTCGTCGTCGTTGGTGACGGCGCAGAAGATGTCGATCTCCTCGATGTTCTCCTCGATCAGCAGCTCGCGGTCTGAGGCGCTGCCGTGCAGCACGACCGAGCGGTCGAGGTTCTTGGACAGGTAGTCAGCGCGGGCCTTGCTGGCCTCGATGATCTTCACCTGGTAGCGGCTCTCGATGGCCTCGGCCAGACGCTCGCCGATGTTGCCGCCGCCGGCGATGATCACCCGCTTGTGGGTCTTTTCGACGCGCCGCAACTCGCTCATCACTGCGCGGATATCGCGGGTGGCGGCGATAAAGAACACCTCGTCATCGGCTTCGATGATGGTGTCGCCCTTGGGAATGATCGGCCGGTCCTTGCGGAAGATGGCGGCTACCCGGGTATCGACGCCCGGCATATGCTGGCGCAGAAAGCGCAGTTCCTGACCGACCAGCGGGCCACCGTAGTAGGCGCGCACCGCCACCAGCTGCGCCTTGCCCTCGGCAAAGTCCAGCACCTGCAGCGCGCCGGGGTTCTCGATCAGGCGTTTGACGTAGTTGGTGACTACCTGCTCGGGGCTGATCAGCACGTCGATCGGCACGGCCTCGTTGTGGAACAGACCACCGCGGGTCAGGTAGGCGGACTCACGCACGCGGGCGATCTTGGTCGGGGTGCGGAACAGGGTGTAGGCCACCTGACAGGCGATCATGTTGGTTTCGTCGCTGCTGGTGACGGCGATCAGCATGTCGGCATCATCGGCGCCGGCCTGACGCAGCACGGTGGGGAACGAACCCTTGCCATGCACGGTGCGGATATCCAGACGGTCGCCCAGCTCGCGCAGACGCACGTTGTCGGTGTCGATTACGGTGATGTCGTTGGCTTCGCTGGCCAGCTGGGCTGCCAGGCTGCCGCCGACCTGACCGGCACCGAGAATGATGATCTTCATGCCGCAGACTCCCTGTTCTTCTGTTGCGGGCTGGCACTAAGTTTGATCAGGCGGGCCAGGTAGAAACCGTCGTGCCCGTCCGCCTGCGGCAGCAACTGGCGGCCGCAGGGCTGAACAATACCGTAGTCACCGCTGATATCCAGCGCGCGGGCGCCGGGTTGGCGGGCAAGAAAGGCCTCGATCACCTCGGTATTTTCTTGCGGCAGCACCGAGCAGGTGGCGTACACCAGTACCCCACCTACCTCCAGCGTAGGCCATAGGGCATCCAGTAGCTCGCCCTGCAGCGCCGCCAGCGCAGCGATATCGCCGGCCTTGCGGGTCAGTTTGATATCCGGGTGGCGGCGAATAACGCCGGTGGCGGAACAGGGCGCGTCCAGCAGGATGCGCTGGAAGGGGGAGCCGTCCCACCATTGATCGACATCACGGCCATCGGCGGCGACCAGTCGGGCGTCGAGCTGCAGACGTTTGAGGTTCTCCTCTACCCGCTTTAGCCGCGCCGGCTCCAGATCCAGGCCGACCACCTCGGTCAGATCGGGTTGCTGCTCCAGAATCTGGCAGGTCTTGCCGCCTGGGGCGCAGCAGGCGTCCAGCACGCGCAGGCCGGGTTTGAGGTCGAGCAGCGGCGCCGCCAACTGGGCGGCCTCGTCTTGCACACTGACCAGTCCATCGGCAAATCCGGGCAGCAGCTGCACGTCGCACGGGCTGGCCAGCTGAATGCCGACCGGGCTGAAGGGGCAGGCGGTGGCATTAATGTTCGCGTCGGCCAACTGCTGCAGGTAGGCATCACGGCTCAGGCGGCGCTGATTGACCCGCAGAGTCATCGGCGGATGCAGGTTATTGGCGCTGGTGATGGCGCCAAGCTGCTCGGGCCATGCCCGCTGCAGGCGCTTGTACAGCCAGCCGGGGTGGGCGCATTGCTGAGACGGGGACTGGTCGACCACGGTCAGCAAGGCGTCGCTGTCGCGTTGCACGCGGCGCAATACCGCATTGAGCAGGCCCTTGGCCCAGGCCTTGTCGAGGCTGACGGCGGCGTTGACTGTCTCGCCAATCGCAGCATGTGCTGGCACGCGCAGGTACAGCAGTTGATACAAGCCCACCAGCAGCAGCGCGTGCACGTCCTGATCGCCCGGCTTCATGGGCTTATTGAGCAGCTCGCGTGCCAGTGCTTCGAGGCGGTTGTACCAGCGGGCGGTGCCAAAGGCCAGCTCCTGCACCAGCGCCTGATCGCGCGGGGCGACGTTTTTCAGTTGCGCCGGCAGACTGCCGCCGAGTGAGGCCTTGCCGGCCAGCACGGCAGACAGGGCGCGGGCCGCCGCCGCGCGCGGATTCACTGGCCGTTGCCCAGCAGCAGGCCGGGCGCAAACTGCTCGCGGCGGGCGTTGTAGAGATCGGCAAAGGCCAGCGGCTTGCCGCCCGGCAGTTGCAGACGAGTCAGGCGCAGAGCGCCCTCGCCGCAGGCCACCAGCAGGCCGTCGCGTTCACACGCCAGCACCTGGCCTGGCGTGCCCTGCTGCTCGGCAGGCTCGGCAGCCCAGACCTTCAGCGGCTTGCCGTCCAGTTGGGCGTGGGCCAGTGGCCAGGGATTGAAGGCGCGGATCAGGCAGTCCAGCTCGCGCGCCGGGCGCTGCCAGTCGATGGCCGATACCTGCTTGTTCAGCTTATGCGCGTAGGTCGCCAGCGCATCGTCCTGCACCTCGCCCTGCAGAGTTCCGGCAGCCAGACCGTCGATGGCCTGCAGCACGGCCGGCGGGCCCAGCTCGGCCAGCCGGTCATGCAAGCTGCCGCCGGTGTCCTCGCGGCTGATCGGCGTGCTGACCTTGAGCAGCATGGGGCCGGTGTCCAGCCCCGCTTCCATTTGCATCACGGTGACGCCGGTTTCGCTGTCACCGGCCTCGATGGCGCGCTGGATGGGCGCCGCGCCGCGCCAGCGCGGCAGCAGCGAGGCGTGGCTGTTGATGCAGCCCAGGCGCGGAATATCCAGTACCGCCTGCGGCAGGATCAGCCCATAGGCCACCACCACCAGCAGGTCCGGTTTGAGTGCAGCCAGCGCCTGCTGGTCCTCAGTGGCGCGCAGGCGCTCGGGCTGCATCACCGGCAGGTCGTGAGCCAGGGCAAGTTGTTTGACTGCACTCATGGCCAACTTCTGGCCGCGGCCGGCGGGGCGGTCGGGCTGGGTGTAAACCGCCACGATATTGAGTTTGGCGTCAATCAGCGCCTGCAGGTGGGCGGCGGCAAACTCGGGCGTGCCGGCAAAGACAATGCGAAGGTCGGATGCGTTCATGGAGGTCCGTAAAGAAAAGGCTTGCCGAAGCAAGCCTTGATAGCCGGTGTCAGATCAGGCCGAGGCCTGGCTGCGATGGATTTTCTCCAGTTTCTTGCGAATACGGTCACGCTTGAGGTTGGACAGGTAGTCGACGAACAGCTTACCGTTGAGGTGGTCGCACTCGTGCTGGATGCAGACTGCCAGCAGGCCGTCGTAGACCTCGTCAAAGGCGTTGCCGTCACGGTCCAGCGCCTTGACGCGTACGCGCTCCGGACGCTCGACGTTTTCATAGAAACCGGGCACCGAGAGACAGCCTTCCTGCATCTGCTCCAGATCTTCGGTTAGCGGCTCCAGTTCGGGGTTGATGAATACCCGTGGTTCGGACTTGTCCTCGGAGATGTCGATTACCACGACGCGTTCGTGCACGTTGACCTGGGTCGCCGCCAGCCCGATACCGGGGGCGTCGTACATGGTCTCGAACATGTCGTCGACAAGCTGCTGGATTCGCGCATCCACTGTTGCCACCGGCTTGGCGATGGTACGCAGTCGTGGGTCGGGAAATTCCAGTATG
>DBHE01000058.1 GCA_002296055.1 Pseudomonadaceae bacterium UBA836 | reverse complement strand
CAACATGCGCGAGCTCAAGGGCCCACAGTTTCTGCACGTGGTAACGCAAAAAGGCCACGGGTTCTCACCGGCCGAGGCCGACCCCATCGGTTACCACGCCATTACCAAACTGGAGCCCAAGCCAGCCGCGCCTGCTGGCGCCAGCAAGCCTAAGTTTTCCAATATTTTTGGCCAGTGGCTGTGCGACATGGCCGAGCAGGACGAGCGCCTGATCGGCATTACCCCGGCCATGAAAGAAGGCTCCGACCTGATCGCCTTCAGCGAGCGCTTTCCCAAGCGCTACTTTGATGTCGCGATTGCCGAGCAGCACGCCGTCACGTTAGCTGCCGGCATGGCTTGCGAAGGTGCCAAGCCGGTTGTGGCCATTTACTCGACCTTCCTGCAGCGCGGCTACGATCAGCTGATCCATGACGTCGACGTGCAGAACCTGGACGTGCTCTTTGCCATCGACCGCGCCGGCCTGGTGGGCGAAGACGGCCCGACCCACGCCGGCAGTTTTGACCTGTCGTACCTGCGCTGCCTGCCAAACATGCTGATCATGGCCCCGGCCGATGAAAACGAAACCCGGCAGATGCTGACCACCGGCTACCTGCACAAAGGCCCGGCGGCCGTGCGTTATCCGCGCGGCACCGGCCCGGGCGTAGCCATCGACCCGGCGCTGGAGCCCCTGCCCATCGGTAAGGGCCTGGTCACCCGCCAGGGCGAAAAGGTCGCCATTCTCTGCTTTGGCACTCTGCACCAGCACGCCATGAAGGCCGCCGACGCGCTGAACGCGACCGTTGCCAACATGCGCTTCGTCAAACCGCTGGACCACGCCCTGATCGCGGAGCTGAGCGCGAGCCACGATCTGCTGGTTACCGTCGAAGAGAACGCCGTCATGGGCGGCGCTGGCAGCGCCGTTAACGAATGGCTGCTGGCCGAGGGCATCAGCGTGCCAGTGCTGAACCTCGGTCTGCCAGATATCTACGTAGAACACGCCAAGCCGGCCCAGATGCTGGCCGAATGCGGCCTGGATGCCGCCGGCATTGAAGCGGCCATTCATCACCGGCTGAGCACCATCCCTGAGCCGGACCAAGGGCTTGACCCCGTCGACTGAAAGCCCTAGAGTCCCGCCGATTAAAATGCGTCAGGTGCCTGCCCTGTGAAGGGGTGGGTGAAACGGGAAGTCGGTTCAAGTCCGACACTGCCCCCGCAACGGTAAGAAGTCGCAGGCTAGCCCTGCAGCCGCAATCAACCGCCACTGTATCCACGGGAAGGCGATTGCGACCGACTTCAAGTCCGGAGACCGGCCTGCCGCCCGACAGCCCCCGTAGAGGTGCTGTCTGCCAACGTGACGCGGAGGGCGCCACCGGTCAGCACGGTCGCCGGTGTCATGCCTCGACCACTGCCCGCTTTTGTCCTCGGCTCAGACTGATCCAGCCCCGAGGACACACCATGAAGAACGCCCTGCTCCTGCTACCCGGCCTGCTCGCCTGCGCCGTTGCCCAGGCCAACGATGCACTCGACCTGCCTGATACCATCGTTACCGCTTCGCGCATTGAGCAGCCACGCGAAGCTGCCCTGTCTGCCAACACCGTCTTCGACCGCGATGATATCGAACGCCTGCAGGCGCGTAGTGTGCCGGAACTACTTCGCCGCGTTCCAGGCGTTCAACTGAACAGCAACGGAGGCGTGCTCTCATACTTCGTGCGCGGCAGCAACACCGCTCAGACTCTGGTATTGGTGGACGGACAACGTATCGCCTCGGCCACAACGGGCGGCGCTCGACTGGACTACCTGAACATCGACAATATCGAGCGCGTTGAAGTGGTACGCGGGCCACGTTCGGCTGTCTATGGTGCCGACGCCATCGGCGGCGTCATCCAGATTTTCACCCGCCAGGGCCAAGCTGGCCTGCAGCCTACCATCCGGCTGGGCGTCGGCAGCAACAACACATTCGAGCGCAGCGTTGATATCAGCGGTGGCAACGAAAAAAGCCGCTTTATCCTAGGCGCCACCCTGAATGAAACAGAAGGTTTTGACCTAACTGAAGATAACCTTGGCAACGACCGCGATGACGACGGCCAACGCACCAAGAGCTATTTCGCTCGCTTTGACCACTCCTTCAACGAAGACTGGAGTGCGGGCCTCAGCGTCAACGAGCAGAATGGTAAAAGCGAGTTTGACGACGCCTACGAGTTCAACCCGGCCAACCCGGAAAACCAGTTCCGCGTGCGCGGCTACGCTGCCTACCTGCAAGGCCAACTGACCAGCGGCTGGCGCAGCCGCCTGGAGCTGGGCAGCAGCGAAGACCGCAACAAAACCGTTGGTTCTCGCTTCAATGACGGCCAGATCAAAACCGAGCGCCACTCTGCCAGCTGGCTGAACTACATCGACCTGTCTGCTGACCAGCAGCTCAACGTAGGCGCAGACTGGCAACGCGACAAGCTGGACGCCACCAGCGGCTACACCAAAGACCGTCGTGAAAACATCGGCCTGTTCGCGCAGCACAGCTGGACCGGGGAGCGCCTCAGCACCGAACTGGGCGTGCGCCACGATGACAATCAGCACTTTGGTGAGCACGACACCTGGAACGCCGCCTTGTCTATTCCGAGCGGAAACAGCCAGCAGTGGATTGTCAGCTATGCCACCGCCTTCCGCGCACCGACGTTCAACGACCTCTACGCGCCGCCAGGCTGGGGTGGCAATCCTGCCCTCGATCCCGAACGCTCCCGGACCTTCGAGCTGCAATGGCGTGGCGACCTGCTGGACAGCCAGTGGGAAGCTTCTGTTTATCGGACCGACATCAAGGACCTGATTGTCTGGGACTCCAGCACGTTCCAGATGAACAACGTCAACGAAGCCCGCATCAACGGACTGGAGCTGGCAGTGACCACCGACCTGATGGGTTGGGCCTCACGTACCAGCGTAAGCTTTATCGACCCGCGTGACCGTCAGACCGGCAAAACCCTGCAATTGCGTGCAAAACGTACTCTGACCAGCGACCTGGATCGTCAGTTTGGTGACTTCGGCGTGGGCGCGACCTGGGCGCTGTTCAGCGAGCGCTTTGCCAATGCCGCCAACAGCAGCACGCTGGCTGGTTACGGCACGCTCGATCTGCGCGCCAACTGGCAAGCGACAACATCAACCCGCTTGGATCTGAAAGTCAGCAACGTGCTGGACCGCGACTACCATCTTGGCACCTACCAGCGCGCCACCGGCCCCTGGCCCGCGCCGTCTATCGACTACAGCTACAAGGAACAAGGCCGCGCAGCCCTGCTAAGCGTGATCTGGACACCGCAGCTGTAACCAGCCAGGCAACACCACCAAGCCCCGCCACCGTGCGGGGCTTGTTTTTTTGGCGCCCAGCTTGACCACAACGTGCGCCGTATCCCGCGCTCGTCGCCCCAACTTGCCGCCCGGCACCGGGGTTCAGGCATAATGCGTCTTTGTCTGAACCGGAATTCGACACCAGATGTTTTTTACCAACGAGCGACTGCAGTTTTTCCGCCCGCTCACCAGCAAATACCGCGAACAGATAGTCGAGTGCCTGCGCCTGCTGCACGAGCGGCTGTACAGCGCCCGCGCCGACTACGGCGAATCGCTCAAGCGCGAGCAGGTGCTGGATATCTTCAGCGAAGCGCTGGAACGCGCGCCGCTATTAGAAAGCGAAGACGAAGATGCCAGCCGCTTCAAGAGCAACCGCGAGCAGGCCAGCTGGATTCTCACCAGCCTGATCGAAAA
>DBHE01000216.1 GCA_002296055.1 Pseudomonadaceae bacterium UBA836 | reverse complement strand
CTGCCAGAAGGGGTTGAGTGTCAGCTTCGAGTTCAGTTCGGGTCAGGAAAACAAGTATCCATGGGAAAAGCACTGGTCATTGTGGAGTCGCCAGCCAAGGCCAAGACAATCAACAAGTACCTCGGCAACGAGTTTGTGGTGAAGTCGAGTATCGGCCATATTCGCGACCTGCCCACCAGCGGCAGCGGCAAGACCGAAAGCAAACCCAAGGGCGGGCGTAAGGCTGCTGCCAGCGAGCAAGAGAAGCAGCAGAAGGCGCGTGCCCAGTTGGTCAAACGCATGGGCGTCGATCCAGAAAACGACTGGAAAGCCCATTACGAGATCCTGCCCGGCAAAGAAAAGGTGGTGGACGAGTTGCGCCGCCTGGCCAAGGACGCCGACACCGTCTATCTCGCGACGGACTTGGACCGCGAAGGGGAAGCCATTGCCTGGCACCTGCGCGAGAGTATTGGCGGTGATGATTCCCGCTACAAGCGCGTGGTGTTCAACGAAATTACCAAAAAGGCGATTCAAGAAGCCTTTGCCGAGCCTGGCGATCTGGATATGAATCGGGTCAACGCGCAGCAGGCGCGCCGTTTTCTCGATCGCGTGGTTGGCTACATGGTGTCGCCGCTGCTATGGCAGAAGATCGCTCGTGGTCTGTCTGCCGGCCGGGTGCAGTCTGTGGCTGTAAAGCTGATTGTCGATCGCGAACGCGAAATTCGTGCGTTCGTGCCCGAAGAGTTCTGGGAAGTTCACGCCAAGCTGAATACGCCCAAAGCTGAGAGTGTGCGCTTTCAGGTGGTCAAGCAGAACGGCGAGACCTTCCGCCCAGGCAACAAGGCCGAGGCTGATGCCGCGCTGGCGCTGCTGAAAGAAGCGGCCTACAAGGTTGCCAAGCGCGAAGACAAGCCGACCAGCTCGCGCCCCAATGCGCCTTTTATTACCTCCACGCTGCAGCAGGCCGCGAGTACGCGCCTGGGCTTCAGCGTGAAGAAAACCATGATGATGGCCCAGCGTCTGTATGAAGCGGGTTACATCACCTATATGCGTACCGATTCGACCAACCTGTCGGCGGACGCGATTGCTATGGCGCGCAGCTATATCGAAAGCAACTTCGGCGCGCCTTATCTGCCGGAAAAGCCCAACCTGTACAGCAGCAAGGAAGGCGCGCAAGAGGCTCACGAAGCTATTCGCCCCTCCGATGTGAAGCTCAAGCAGACTGATCTGAAGGGCATGGAGCGCGATGCCGAGCGTCTGTACGAGCTGATCTGGCGTCAGTTTGTGGCCTGTCAGATGACGCCGGCCAAGTACCTGTCCACCAACATTCAGGTGGCTGCCGGTGACTTTGAGCTGCGTGCCAAGGGCCGCATCCTCAAGTTTGATGGTTACACCCGCGTGATGCCGCAGCAGGGTAAGGGCGGGGAGGACGAGGTGCTGCCTGAGATTCAGGTTGATGACGTCATGGCGTTGCAGGCCCTGGACCCCAAACAGCACTTTACCAAGCCGCCGGCGCGTTACGCCGAGGCAAGCCTGGTAAAAGAGCTGGAGAAGCGCGGTATCGGCCGTCCTTCGACCTATGCCTCGATCATTTCCACCATTCAGGATCGTGGTTACGTCACGCTCAACAACCGCCGCTTCTACGCCGAGAAGATGGGCGACATCGTGACTGAGCGTCTCAATGAGAGCTTCCCGAACCTGATGGACTATGGCTTCACCGCCAATATGGAAGAGTCGCTGGATGACGTTGCGCAAGGCGAGGTGATCTGGAAGAAGGTGCTGAATGACTTCTACAGCGATTTCAGTGCCAAGCTCAGCGCCGCCTCTGCGTCGGGTGATGACAAGGGCATGCGCGCCAATCAGCCCACGTTGACCGATATTGCCTGCCATGAATGTGGCCGGCCGATGATGATTCGTACGGCGTCTACCGGCGTGTTCCTCGGCTGCTCTGGATATGCACTGCCGCCCAAAGAGCGTTGCAAGGCCACCATCAACCTGGTGCCCGGCAACGAAGTGGCTGCCGATGATGACGAGGGCGAGTCACGCGTGCTGCGTGGCAAACGTCGCTGCGGTCTGTGCGGCACGGCGATGGACAGCTACCTGATTGATGAGCGTCGCAAGCTGCATGTATGCGGTAATAACCCGGACTGTTCCGGCTTCGAGATTGAAGAGGGGCAGTTCAAGATTAAGGGCTACGATGGCCCGACGCTGGAGTGCGACAAGTGCGGCAGTGAAATGCAACTGAAGACGGGCCGTTTCGGCAAGTACTTCGGCTGCACCAACAGCGAGTGTAAGAACACCCGCAAGCTGCTGCGCAATGGCGAGGCAGCGCCGCCCAAGGCTGACCCGGTGCCCATGCCTGAACTCAAGTGCGAGAAAGTGGACGATGTCTACGTCTTGCGTGACGGGGCTTCTGGGTTGTTCCTGGCGGCAAGCCAGTTCCCGAAAAACCGGGAAACCCGCGCGCCGCTGGTCAAAGAGCTGCTGCCGCACAAGAGCGAAATTGATCCCAAGTACCACTTCTTGCTGGATGCACCAGTCGCTGACCCGGATGGTAACCCGACCGTAGTGCGCTATAGTCGCAAGACCAAGGAGCAGTACGTACAGACGGAAATTGAAGGTAAGCCGACTGGCTGGCGTGCATTCCACGATGGCAAGAAGTGGTCGGTGGATGACAGCCGCAGTAAGAAAGCCAAGCGTTGAGGTGATCAGCCATGGCCAATGAAGCTTATACCCGCACCAACCAGGCGCTGTTCTTTGCGCGCAAGGCGATCGAGTCCTGGCAGCAAGCCGAGAGCAGCAATGCGCTTGATGCCTTGACCCAGGCGCAGTACCACCGCGAACACGCAGTGTTTCACCTGTACCGTGGCGCGCTGGCACTGATCCATGAGGTCGCCGACCGCTATCGCTGGCCGCTGGTTGACGCACGTCAGGTCGAGGCTGTGCTGGTGCCGTCGGTGGTGCAGCGCTTTCCCGGTCCGGAGCTGGCGGAGTTGACCGAGCTGGCTGACAGCAAGGGCACTTGGCTGGCCGGTGTGATTGGCGCTTGGCAGCGCTTGCAGGCACCGCCGGTGCCCGCTGATAGCAAGGCTGAGTCGCTGATAGCCAGCAGTGCTGTTGCCACCTCCGAGTGGAGCTGTGCGGATGCGCAGGAGGCTCTGGAGGCGCTGTCCGAGCGTGTGGCGGCGTACCGCGACGGCATGCAGGAGTGGTAGTGCGGATGCTCTGAGGGCGGCGCTGTGTTACACTGCGTCGCTGTCATACAGGAGAACCGCGTCATGTCTTCACCCTTTCTGGAAATCGTCGAACTCGCCAACGGCAAGGTGGCGCTGCGTCGTTCCGACGAGGAAGGGGAGCCGCTGCTGGTAATCGAGTTTTCCGACGATGCGCGCGAATATCTGCAGGGCAACTACATTGAAGTTGCCAAGGTCATGATCAGCGCCGGCATGCAAATGGCCGGGCAGATGATGGATGATGAAGACGAGGACGGCGAATTGATCCCGGAGGATCGGGTTCTGCACTGAGCGCCGAACAGATACAAAAAGGCCAGCTGAGAAGCTGGCCTTTTTCTTTGTATCAGCCCAGATGCACGTTCAGGCTTTGGCAGTGACCGCTGCGAGCGGCGCGCTCCAGCCGCGGTGCGATGCAGCTGTCCTTGTCGAGCCAGCTGACAACGGTATGGCTGCCGCCCATCTTGAGCAGGTCGCAGCACAGAGTTAGCGTGTCCATGCCGGACTTGGAGCGCACAATCATGATGCGTTGTGGGTCAAGGTTGGCGCCGCGTAGCCATTGCTGGCTAACGGCCGCCGGCGGGTCGATCAGTGTCAGCCAGCGGCGGCTGTTACGTGTGCTCAGGTCACGCAGTACCGGCGCAAGCCATTGCAGACACTGGCGCGCACTACCTTGCAGGCTCATCTCGCTATAGCTGCCTTCCGTGTCCTCGACGGGTTGTCTGGGAGTGGTATCAAGGCGCTCGTGTTTGAGTCGGCTGGCCATCAGGGCGTTATGAAACAGGTCGGCCTGGGTCAGCGTCTGTTGTTCGGTGCGGGCGTACTGCATGATCAGCTCCTCAGCGACGGATAACGCCGACGCTTAAACCTTCAATGGTAAGTTCCTGTTCGGTGAGGTCGACTTCGATTGGTTTGAAGTCCGGGTTTTCGGCAATCAGAGAGACCTTGCGGCCTTGCTTCTGGAAGCGCTTTACGGTCACTTCTTCGCCGATGCGTGCCACGACGATCTGGCCATTACGTGCTTCGCTGGTGCGGTGCACTGCCAGCAGGTCGCCGTCCATGATGCCGATGTCGCGCATACTTTCTCCCTGAACACGCAGCAAATAGTCGGCGCGTGGCTGAAAGAAGTCCGGATCGATGCGGCAATGATCCTCCACGTTCTCCAGTGCCAAAACTGGGGCGCCAGCGGCAACGCGGCCGATGACGGGTAGCTGGCCCTCATTGCTGTCGGCTTCTGACTCAGGCAGGCGAATGCCACGGGAGGCACCGGGGATCATCTCAATAGCGCCTTTGCGTGCCAGTGCGCGCAGGTGATCTTCGGCAGCGTTGGGGGATTTGAAGCCCAGTGTCTTGGCTATGTCGACGCGGGTAGGTGGATACCCGTTGCCGTCCATGTACTCCTTAATGAAGGCCAGAACCTGCTGTTGTCGTGCGGTTAGCTTCTGCATGGAAGGGGTACCTGTGTTTTTATCCAGTATCTGGGATTATATACAGTTGTTTGGGCGCGACAACCCCATTGCCGGATTTTCCTGTTTGGACGAATGCAGTGGGCGGGGAAGGGCGGGGTAAGCAGTTAGGTGTGCGCTGCAGCTCAGGGCGGGGTATCAGGGTTGACGGTCTACTGTTTTAAACGTATGTTTGAAACGCTTGTTTGTTACTAATCGTTTGCTATCTGTGGGGGACGCATGGCGCAGTCCGATACCGTCAAGCGCATACTGGATGCCGCTGAGCAACTGTTCGCAGAGAAGGGGTTTGCCGAAACCTCGCTGCGCTTGATCACCAGCAAGGCCGGGGTCAACCTGGCCGCGGTCAATTACCACTTCGGGTCCAAGAAAGCGCTGATTCAGGCGGTCTTTGTGCGCTTTCTTGATCCTTTTGTCAGCAGCCTGGAGCGTGAGCTGGATCAGCGTGAGCAGCGTGGCGATAGCGCGCAAAGTCTCGAAACCCTGCTTGAGATGCTGGTCGATCAGGCGCTGGCGGTCAAGCCGCGCAGTGGCAATGATCTGGCGACATTCATGCGCTTGTTGGGGCTTGCCTTCAGCCAGAGTCAGGGGCATCTGCGCAAGTACCTGAGTGAAGTGTATGGCAAGGTCTTCCAGCGTTATATGGGGCTGGTTGTCGGGGCGGTTCCGGGCATTCCGCCGCAGGAGCTGTTCTGGCGTGTGCACTTTATGCTCGGTAGCGCCGCGTTCACCATGTCCAGCATGAAGGCGCTGCGTGCCATCGCTGAGGCGGAACTGGGCGAGCCGCGTCCGGTCGATAGCGTATTGCGCCTGATGGTGCCGTTCCTGGCCGCCGGTATGCGCGCCGACAGTGCGGTAGCGGCGCAGCAGGCCGAGGCCGTCTGATTTAGCTGCATTTACCTTGGCTGCGCCGTCCGCTATGGTGTGCGCAGCGTTGGAGGTGACATGCAGCTCGACCGTATCCATATTTCCCTTTCCGATCAGGTGCTCATCGGTTACGCCGATGGGCAGCCGGTGTGTCGCTATGCCGTGTCTACGGCGCTCAATGGTGCTGGTGAAACTGAGGGTTCGGGCTGCACGCCTCGCGGCCTGCATCGGGTGCGTGCGCGCATTGGCGAAGGCCAGCCTTTAGGCGCGGTATTTATCGGTCGACGGCCAACCGGTGAGGTCTGGTCTGCTGAGCTGGCTGCTTCCTTCCCACAGCGTGATTGGATTCTCAGCCGTATTCTCTGGTTGTGCGGTGAGAAGCCGGGCTTCAATCGCGGCGGCAATGTCGACTCGCAGCGACGCTACATCTATATACACGGTACCGGTGATGATCAGCCGATGGGTCGCCCGCTGTCTCATGGTTGCGTACGTATGCGCAATGAAGACATGGTGGAACTGTTCGCTAGTACGCCGGTCGGTTGCTTGGTTCAGATAGACGCCTGAGGGCCGCGCCATGTTGGCAGCGGGGCAGGCGTTATCACGTATTTCGTCAGGAGAGTTTGCATTGAAACAGGGTGCATTGATGCTGGATCTGCCCGGCCTGTGGCTGCAGGCGGAGGATCGGCAGTTGTTGCGTCAACCCGAGGTGGCCGGCCTAATTCTGTTTGCCCGCAACACCGAATCGCCGCAGCAGGTCAGTGAGCTGGTGCGCGCCATTCGCGCCGAGCGTCCAGACATGTTGATCGCTATCGACCAGGAGGGTGGACGGGTGCAGCGTCTGCGCCGTGATGTCCTGCGTTTGCCGGCGTTGGCGGATGTGGCGGCGGTGCCCGATGAGCATGCAGACGCGGTGGCGCGTACGGCGGCCTGGGTAATGGCTACCGAGATGCTGGCGTGCGGCATCGATATCAGTTTTGCGCCGGTGCTGGATCTGGACCATGGTCGCAGCCAGGTGATTGGCAACCGTTCGCTGGGCGGTGATCCGGAGCGGGTTACGCGGCTGGCGACAGCCTACCTTGATGGTTTGCACGCTGCTGGCATGGCTGCGACCGGCAAACACTTTCCTGGCCACGGCTGGGCCGAGGCTGACTCCCACTTTGCATTACCGGTGGATGAGCGCTCGCTCGATGAGATTCGGCGCACGGATCTGGTGCCCTTCGCTCGGCTGGCTGCCAAGCTTGACGGCATCATGCCGGCCCACGTGGTGTACTCGCAGGTCGATAGTTTGCCAGCCGGCTTTTCCTCGCGCTGGCTGCAGGAGATCCTGCGCGCAGAGTTGGGGTTTGACGGTGTGATCTTCAGTGATGACCTGACCATGGCTGGCGCTCACGCGGTGGGAGGCATCCCCGAGCGTATTGATGCGGCCCAGGCGGCCGGTGGCGATATGCTGCTGATCTGCAATGACCGTGCTGCGGCTGAAGAGGGCCTGGTGCACGCCCAGAAGAGCGGGCTGCAGGCGCCTGAGCGCATTGCGCGCATGCTCGCACGTCAACCTGTCATGTCCGATTACCGCGCTACGCCGCAGTGGCGCGCTGCGGTCTCTGTGTTAAAGGAGTTTGAGCTGGTTTGAATGACTTACTGGAACAGCTGCCGGAGCAGATAGAGCAGCTACCGTTGATTGGTGAATACTGGATTTACCAGGTTTTTGCCGTGGTGTTTTCGGCCTTGGTACTGGCCTATATCGTTAAGCGTGTGCTTGACCACGTGCAGCGTCGTGCCGAGCGCACCCGTAATATCTGGGACGATGCGCTGGTGGATGCTGCGCGGCGCCCGGCCTGGGTGATGATCTGGAGTATGGGGCTGATGTGGGCTGCCCGCATCACTGCCGTGCAGATGGATCAGGCGCTGGAGCAGGTGCTTGATCAGATTCAGCGGGTGTTGCTGATTGTGCTGCTGGCGTGGTTCCTGTTGCGCCTGATGCAGCAGATTGAGCGGCGTCTGGTGGACCCGCGCTATCGTGAAAAGCCGGCCGATCAGACCACTGTAAGTGCTATTGGCAAGCTGCTGCGCGCCTCGGTAGTTATCACCGCTGCGTTGGTGATACTGCAGTCACTCGGTTACAGCGTCTCCGGGGTGCTGGCCTTTGGTGGTATCGGCGGGCTGGCGGTGGGTTTTGCCGCCAAGGACCTGCTGGCCAACTTCTTTGGTGGCTTGATGGTGTACCTGGATCGGCCCTTTGTGGTCGGTAACTGGGTGCGCTCACCAGACCGCAACATCGAAGGTACCGTTGAGCATATCGGCTGGCGGCTGACCCGCATCCGCACCTTTGATAAGCGCCCGCTGTATATTCCCAACGCGATCTTCAACAACATCGTGGTGGAAAACCCCTCACGTATGACCCATCGACGCATCTATGAGCATATTGGCATTCGTTATGCGGACATCGGCCGTATGGAGCAGATCGTTGCCGATGTGCGTGAGATGTTGCAGGGGCACGAGGACATCGATCAAGACCAGACGCTGATGGTGTTCTTTGATCGTTGTGCGCCCTCGTCGGTGGATTTCTTCATCTATTGCTTTACCACGCCTGTGTGGGCTGAGTTTCACCGGGTGAAGGAAGATGTGCTGTTGAAGATTCTTGGCATCATCGAAGGGCACGAGGCGCAGGTCGCCTTTCCGACATCCACCCTGCATTTGCCGGATGCGCTGGAGTTGCGCCGTGCTCAGCAGGCCGGCGAGCCCGATCAGGGCTCACCGCAGGTTGATCGTCGCGCGACCCAGGAGAGTGAGGCATGAGTGGGTTGTGGGGTGTCATTGGCGGTACCGGCTTGAGCCAGTTGGAGGGGCTGCGTCTTACCGGCGAAAGCCGGCCGCATACGCCTTGGGGGGAGACCTCGGCGCCGCTGGTGCAGGGTGAATTGGCTGGCCAGCCGGTGTGCTTTCTGGCGCGGCACGGCCACCCGCATACCATCCCGCCGCACCGGGTGAATTACCGGGCCAACCTGTGGGCCCTGCGCGAGGCGGGCGTTAGCCGCATCATTGCGGTCAACGCGGTCGGCGGTATCCACGCGGACCTGCCTACCGGCCGCTTTTGTGTCCCCGATCAACTGATCGATTACACCTGGGGCCGGCCTTCCTCATTTTACGAGGACGGGCTGGAAGAGGTGGTGCACGTGGACTTTGCCGACCCCTACGACACTGAGTTGCGAGCGCGCCTGCTGGCAGCCGCTGCTGCTCAGGGTGTCGATTGTCGTGACGGTGGCGTGTATGCAGCAACCCAGGGCCCACGCCTGGAAACGGCAGCAGAGATCCGCAGGCTGGAGCGTGATGGCGCCGACCTGGTAGGCATGACTGGCATGCCGGAGGCGGCTTTGGCCAGAGAGCTTGGGCTGGCTTACGCCTGTCTGGCGCTGGTGGTTAATCCGGCCGCAGGCAAGTCGAGTGAGGTGATCACCATGGCTGCTATCGAAGCGGTGGTGAAGGCTGGCATGCAGCAGGTACGGGCTGTACTGCGTGAGGTGGTGACGCCGGCAGGCTGAGCCGCCGGCGCTGTTGTTTAGCGGCTGATGGTCACCAGCATGCCGAGGCTTTGATGGTCGAGGTAATGCACTTCGTTCACGCGCAAAGCACGGGTCTGGTGCAACTGCTCGGAGATCACCGACGTGGCGGCTTGCAGTCCCAGCTCAGCGGTCGGGCGATTACGCCAGAAAGCCACTTGCAGCTCGGTCAGGTTGTCCTGGCTCAGGCGCACCAACCCTTGAACCGGATAGATGCCGTTGTCCGCCTGGCCGCGGTGGAGGGCTACGACCAGGTCGTTGTCCAGCGGCTGTGTCCAGGCCTGATGCAGATAGATTTGATATCCGCTTTGCTCCAATTTGCGCGCCTGCTCATCCAGGCGGTAGCGGGTTTTATCGATGCTGCGGACGTCGGAGCGGGCGGTCGACGCAAGGTCAATCGCATTGGCGTCCCAGTCCAGATCTGGCGGCGTGCCCTGCACCAGCGGTGCTGAGGGTTGTCCGAAGAAGACCACCTCAACTAGATAGTCTTCTGCCTGTGCCAGCGGGGCGACGGCGAGCAGGGTGCTCAGCAGTAGTAGGCCGAGCGCGTTGCTCAACTGTTTCATGGGCGTTTTCCTTTGCCTTGTGGGGTGGTGGTAGCCGGGGTGTCTGTCAGGCGCTCGATCAGCGCCTCGACGGTGTTCAGGCGCAATTCGGCATTGCCCATGGGAGCATTGAAGCGAAATACCGTGGCGCCTTCAAGTCGGTAGCGTTGCGGACTGTCCTGAATCATACGCACTAGAATCATCGGGTCGATGCGAGTGTCTGCTGCAAACTCGATGCGGCCGTGCTCGGCGCCTACGTCGATCTTGCTGATACCCAGGGGTTCGCAGTGCAACTTGAGTGCGGTGATGCGGAACAGCGTCTTGACCTGCTCGGGTAGCAGGCCGAAACGGTCGATCATTTCGACCTGCAGGTCTTTCAGCGCCTCGTCGTTGGTTGCGTTGGCGATGCGCTTGTAGAGGATCAGGCGTGCGTGCACGTCCGGGAGGTAGTCCTCGGGGATCAGCGCGGGCAGGCGCAAGTTGATGTCGGTGCCGCCGCCCAGCGGTTGCTCCAACTCGGGCTGCTTGCCCTGTTTGATTGCCTTGACCGCGCGTTCGAGCATTTCCATGTAAAGGGTGAAGCCGACAGCCTGAATCTGGCCGCTCTGGCCTTCGCCCAGCAGCTCGCCGGCGCCGCGAATCTCCAGATCGTGGGTCGCCAGGGTAAAGCCCGCGCCCAGGTCCTGGGCGGCGGCAATGGCTTCCAGTCGCTTCTCGGCGTCGCTGGTGACCTTGCGGCCTTCCGGGGTCAGCAGGTAGGCGTAGGCCTGGTGATGGCTGCGGCCCACGCGACCACGCAGCTGATGCAGCTGCGCCAGACCAAACTTGTCGGCGCGCTCAATGATGATGGTGTTGGCACTGGGAACGTCGATACCGGTTTCGATAATCGTGCTGGTCACCAGGATGTTGAAGCGGCGGTGGTAAAAGTCGCGCATCACCTGCTCGAGTGCGCGCTCGGGCATCTGGCCGTGGCTGATGCCGATACGGGCTTCTGGCACCAGTTCGGCTAGATCCGCTGCGCATTTCTCGATGGTCTCTACCTCGTTGTGCAGATAGTAGACCTGACCGCCGCGCAGCAGCTCGCGCAGAATGGCTTCCTTGACCACCGGCTTTTGCTGCGCCATGACAAAGGTCTTGACCGACAGCCGACGCGCCGGCGGTGTGGCAATGATCGACAGGTCGCGCATGCCCGAGAAGGACATGTTCAGCGTGCGTGGAATAGGCGTGGCCGTCAGGGTCAGCACGTCCACTTCGCTGCGCAGCGCCTTGAGCGCCTCTTTCTGGCGCACGCCGAAGCGGTGTTCTTCGTCGATGATAACCAGCCCCAGATCCTGAAACTGCACGTCGCCCTGCAGCAGCTTGTGGGTGCCGATCATAATGTCGACCTTGCCCTCGGCCAGCTCGGCGGCGGCGGCTTTTACCTCTTTGGCAGACTTGAAGCGTGACATCACTTCGACGCGGACCGGCCAGTTGGCAAAGCGGTCCTTGAAACTGTTGTAGTGCTGCTGGGCGAGCAGGGTGGTGGGCACCAGCACAGCCACCTGCTTGCCGCTGTGCACCGCGAGGAAGGCGGCGCGCATGGCGACTTCGGTCTTGCCGAAGCCAACATCGCCGCACACTAGGCGATCCATCGGCTGAGCGCTGGTCATATCGCTGAATACGGCCTCGATGGCGGCGGCCTGGTCAGCGGTCTCCTCAAACGGGAAGTCGTCGGCGAAGCTCTGGTAGTCCTGCTCCGGGTTGGCAAAGCTGAAGCCCTGGCGTGCGGCGCGGCGGGCGTATACATCGAGAAGCTCCGCAGCCACATCACGGACTTTCTCCGCGGCTTTGCGGCGAGCTTTTTGCCATTGGTCTGAGCCAAGCCGATGCAGTGGCGCATTGTCGTCATCGCTGCCGGAATAGCGGGCAATCAGGTGCAGGTTGGCAACCGGGACGTACAGCTTGGCTTCGTCCGCGTACTCAAGCACCAGAAACTCGGCCTGCTGGTCTTCCACGGTAAGGTTGGTCAGCCCCAGATAGCGGCCCACACCGTGGTCAATGTGGACCACGGGGGCGCCCTCGCGCAGCTCGGTCAGGTTGCGAATAACCGCGTCGCCAAGGTCGGTGGCCTTGCCCCGGCGCCGGCGCTGCATCACGCGTTGGCCGAATAGTTGGCTCTCGGCGATCAGTGCGATGCCCGCGCTGTTGATCTGCATGCCCTGGTCCAGCGGGGCGATGGTGATCGCTACCGGCGTTTTGCTGGCAGTGAATTCGGGCCAGCTGTCGACGGCGGTGGGCTTGAGCTGAATGCGTGCCAGCAGCTCGGTCAGTGCTTCCCGGCGACCGGCGGTTTCAGCGACAAACAGGGTGCGGCCCGGGTGTTGTTGCAAAAAGCGTTGCAGTGCCGATAACGGGTTTTCCAGCTTGTTATCGATGGCCAGCTCCGGTGCTGCCGGGCAGTCAAAGACGTTGGCTTGTGGCTCATCCGGGCGGTCCTGGTGGCAAACGATGCGAGGCTGGCGCTTGAGCTGGGCAAAGACGTCCTCGACCGGCAGAAACAGCTCGGCGGGAGGCAGCAGTGGGCGAGTGGGGTCCACGCCCTGTTCGCTGTGGCGGGTGCGCACGTCTTGCCAGAAATGCTCGGCGCTCTGCTCGATGCCGGGCAGGGTAAACAGGCGGGTGTTGTCCGGCAGGTAGTCGAAGAGGCTGGCCAGCTCATCAAAGAACAGCGGCAGGTAATACTCGATGCCGGGTGGCACCAGGCCTTCACTCAGGTCCTGATACAGCGGGCAGCGCCGGTGGTCGACCTCAAAACGCTCGCGAAAACGCGCGCGAAACCCGGTCAGGGCTGACTTGTCGAGCGGAAACTCCTTGGCCGGGAGCAGGTGAATCTGCTCTACCTTGTCGATTGAGCGCTGGCTCTCGGGATCGAAGGTGCGCAGTGTTTCGATTTCTTCATCGAACAGGTCGATGCGGTAGGGCAGGCTACTGCCCATCGGGAACAGATCCAGCAGGGCGCCGCGTACGGCATAGTCACCATGCTCGTAGACAGTATCGACGCAGCGGTAGCCGGCGGCGTCCAGACTCAGGCGCATCTGCTCGATGTCCAGCCGCTGGCCGACTTCCATAAGCAGTACCGAGCCGCCGAGAAATGCCCGCGGTGGTAAGCGGTGCAGGACGGTGGTCATGGGCACGACCAGGATGCCCTGAGCAATAGTTGGTAATTGAAATAGGGTCTTCAGGCGCTGGGAGATGATGTCCTGGTGTGGCGAGAAGCGGTCGTAGGGCAGCGTCTCCCAGTCGGGAAAGCTGATCACCGGCAGTTGGGGGGCGAAGAACCTCAGCTCCTGCTCCAGGCTGTCGGCTGAGGCGCTGTCTGGCGTAATGACCAGGCTCAGGCCCTGATGCTGTTCGGCCCCTTCGGCGATGGCCAGTGCGCGCGCGGCCCCTTGCAGGCCAGTCCAGTACAGGCGGTTGCCGGTAGAGGCCGTCAACGGCGGGGATAGCAGCGGCTGTGATACAGGCATGTAATCGCTCTTGAATCGGTTCGAAATGGCGCTGGCCAGCGGCCGGCTGACAAAGGCAGGCAGTTTAACGCGCTCGCTACGATTGTGCCCGTATCCTTGGGTTTTTCTGCGAATCATTGCCTATGACGACCAGTGAAAGCATAATATGCGCCCTTTAGTTACCAAGACTTGGAAGGTATAGCCGTGACTCAAGCGCAATTTGAGCAGTGTCTGGAAAACTGGACGGACCGTGAAGCAACCGC
>DBHE01000245.1 GCA_002296055.1 Pseudomonadaceae bacterium UBA836 | reverse complement strand
GGTTTCGTCGATCTGGCTCAGGGCACCGGAGAAGGTTTCGATCAATCCATTCAGGGCGCTGCCGATCAGCCCCATCTCGTCCTTGGAGCACACCCGCGTGCGCACAGACAGGTCCTTGCGCTCCATGATGTGCCGAAAATCACCCAGTAGCTGATTCACCTGGCCGGAGACGCCTATGATGATCAGCAGCGCCAGCAACAGCACCGCACCAATCACCACACAGCCGATGATCGCTGCTTGCCGCAACTCCGCCCGGGCCACAGCGAGGACTTTGTCTGTGCCCCGTTCCATGTCTGCCGCCAGTTGCTGCTTGAGCTGATACACGCCGGCTACGGCGTCACTGGCGCTATCAAACCATTCGATATTTGCCATGCCAAGAAAGCCGTACTCAGACCCGATCAGGCGCTCGCGCAGCGCATTAAACGCCACGCTTTCCGGCTGCTGCCGCAGTGCTTCCAGCTGCCCTTGCATGCTTGGGCCCACCAGATCAGCCGCCACATCCAGCAGCGCCTGGCTGCTAGCTTCCGCGCCGCTCACCTCGCTGGCCAGTGCGAGCGACACGCTGCCGTCGCTGAGCACTTGCGCGCCAGCAGCCATCTCACGTGCGCCCCATTCAGTTGCCTTGCTCAGCGCCAGGAAGGCACCCATCAGGCGCGTCAGGCGCGGCTCATTGGCACGCAGCAGAATCTCGGGCATCAGGTCGATCAAACGCGCTACCGCATCGCTGTAGGTCTGATAGGCCAGATCAGCCTCAACGTCCTCGCTCACAACCCGTTCGCGCAGGGGCGCCAGCACGTCAAGTGCCTCGTTAATCTGGGCCAAACCGGTGGCTACTGCGGCGCGATCATCGCCTTCCAGTGCGTCAATGCCAGAGCGCAATCCAGCCAAACTGGCGTCAGTCGCAGCGCGCTGCGCTTCAAGACGCTCCACCACACGCCCATCAGCGCCGCCAGTGGCGATAAACAGCGCCGTCAGGCCGCGCTCTTTCTGCAGGTTCTCGAGCGCCGGGTCGGCGGCGAGCGCCAGCTCGAACAAGGCGCGAGCCGACTCGGTGCTTTGCAGGTGGGTATAGCGATCCAGAACCGTGGAACCTGAGAAATAGAGCGTGCCCGCCAACGCCGGCAGGATCAGCAGCAGCAACTTACCGCGCATAGAGATGTTACGAAGCATCGACAACATGGTGACAAACCCTGAGAAAAACCTGACTGATTGGACAGATGCCTCAGCAAGAAGGGTGCCATCACTTTGCCACGCAGTTACGCGGCCTGCGCGGACCGCGCGGGCGTGTGGCGCACCAGTTCAGGGCTGATATGCCACATAACGAACCAAAATACAGGGCTGACCTGTCAGGCCTTGTGGGCGCCCATGGCCTTGGCCAACGCCGCCTGGCCGCCACGTGCCAAGCCGTCGGCGGCACCGGCAACATCCTCTGGCGTCTTGTTCTGACTCAGTTTGGACTTGCCCACCAACCTATCGATCTCGATCTCTATACCGACAATGGCTGCCAGCATCTGGCTGATGTATTCGCGGCTTGAGTCGGTCATTTTCCAGGGGCGCTGCTGGCCGCTGGCAAGCTCGTGTTCCCGGGTCAGGCGCGCCACCAGGCCACGCACAAAGCGTTCGTCGTCGCGCAACCGGAGGCGGCCATGGGCATGTACCACCTGATAATTCCAGGTGGGCCCCTGCCGGTGGGCTTCATGCTTGCTCGGATACCAGTTGGGAGAGATATAACCCTGCGCGCCCTGAAAGATCACCAGCACCGGCATGCCATCAACGATCTGCCCAACCAGCGGATTGGCGCGGGCCAAATGTGCCTGCAGCGTGCCCTGCGGCCCCTGCTCCGGCAGCAGCTCAAAGGGCACGTGATTGGCATCCAGCCCATCGGGCCCATTGGTAACCAGGGCGCCCAGTGGGTTGGCGGCGATAAGGGCGTGCAGCTCACTGCTGTTGTTTTCGGCAAAGTGCTCAGGCAGGTACATGGGCTACTCTCAGATGAAGAACGTCTGATCGAGATAATACAGCCCCAACACCAACAACAACCGGAACAGGTAGCGTGCAACAGTTTGCCCCGCCGGCATAGCGGCGTGGTTTGAGCCCGCCGTCACGGCGCGCTGGGCGCAAACCCCGCGTAGCACGGCAGGCCGTCACCGATTTCAAACCAGTTTGCCTTGTGGGCAGTGAAAAAGTGCGCCTGCAGCCGGGTATCCAGATCACCGTCCAGCGTCCCGGCGCGAACCCGGACCACCCCCGGCGTGCGTTCATTGCAACTGTAGATCGGTGAGCCACAGCGCTCACAAAAACAACGCTGCTTACCGGGCGACGAGCTATAGCGCTTAAGTAACTCCTCACCTTGCAGCAACCGAAAAGCAAACTCGGCAACCGGAATATTGGTCGCAAAGGCGGTGCCCTGCGCCTTCCGGCATTGGCCGCAATGACACACTTGGATGGGCTCCAGCGGTCCATCCACTTCAAAACGAATACCCCCACACAGACAACTGCCGGTAATCATGCGAACTCCCCTGTTCTGTCATTGCGTTCAAGTGCCCCAGCGGGATCAGCCAGCAACGCGGCTACCGTTACCAAAGGCCATCAGCTTGACTCACGAAGGAGCGAGAATACGCAGTATCAGATCAACCCGCACGCGGCCCGTAGCACAATTTCCATCTGTTCTCGTATTGCGCGTTGTGCTCGCCAATAGAGCTTGGATGCCTCACGCAGTCCGCCATATACATCACGGCAGAGCTTGCGGTAGGCGCTTCTCTGGCCGCGGGGGCTGCACACCAATCTGGCAAAATCAGGCTCGCCTATGTAAAGTCGACAGCCCCTTCGCCGCGCTTATAGGTCCAAGCGCAGCCCTCCCCCAGCTCATCAGGAGAGTCCATGCGTCTGTGTGTTTTCTGTGGTTCCGCCCCCGGCAATCAACCCGAATATCTTGCCGCCGCCCAGCAACTCGGCACTGCGCTCGCCAACGCCGGCATTGGGCTGGTGTATGGCGGTGCCCAGGTTGGCCTGATGGGCGCTGTGGCTGACGCAGCGCTGGCCGCCGGTGGCGAAGTGATTGGCATAATCCCGCGTCACCTGGTTGAGCGCGAGCTAGCACACGAAGGCCTGACCACCCTGCACGAAGTCGGCTCCATGCACGAACGCAAGGCAAAGATGGCCGACCTGTCTGACGGTTTTATCGCCCTGCCCGGCGGCGTCGGCACCTTTGAAGAGTTGTTTGAAGTCTGGACCTGGGGCCAGCTTGGTCACCACCAAAAACCCTGCGCCCTGTTCAACGCCGTCGGCTACTACGACAAGCTGATCGCCTTCCTCGACCATGCCGTCAACGAGGGCTTTATGCGCCAGCCCTACCGCGACATGCTGATTGTCGATAACCACGTCGACACCCTGCTCAACAAGGTCAAAGCCTACACCCCACCCAGCGTTGCCAAGTGGGTCAAGACCGGGGAGCGCTGAGGAGCAGGCGGCTGTCTGCTCCCGCAGACAGCCGTGCACAAATCTTCCAGACACCCGCAACCACTGCGTTATGCTGCCCTGACACCCGTCACCCGAAGCCGTGCGCATGAGCAGCAGCAACTGGATCGATCTCAAGCAGGATGCCGATACCGGCATTGAGACGATTCGTGCCCATTTTGAGGGGCATGCGTATGACCCGCACTGGCACGACGCTTACCTGGTTGGCTTTACCGAACAGGGGGTACAGCGCTTCCATTGCGGCCGCCAGCGCTATGACAGCGTGCCAGGCAAGGTCATTTTGCTGGAGCCGGGTGAGGTCCATGACGGCGAGGCGCCGACCGCTGACGGCTTCACTTACTCCATGCTGTACCTTGATCCACACTGGCTTGAGCGCGAGTTACGTGGTCTGTTCTCGGATGCCCCTGAGCACTGTGCACCAGCCATGAGCATGACGGTTGGCCAGTCACCCGAGCTGATTTTCGCGATCGCCGCTACCTTCCAGACCCTGCACTCAAAAGAGCTGCGCATCGTGCGCCAGACCGCGCTCGACTATCTGCTCAGCCAACTGACCACGCAGCTGCACTGGCGCCGCCGGACACAGGCAAACCCACGTATGCCGCAGGTGGCACTGCGTGCGCGAGATTACCTGCACGCGCATCTGCACGAAGACGTGGGCCTGAACGAGCTGACAGCAGTGACCGGCGTAGACCGGTTTCGCCTGAACCGCGCCTTCAAGGCAGCCTTTGGCATGGCCCCGCATGCCTATCTGGTGCAACTGCGCCTGGCTCAGGCGCGACGTCAGCTTGCTGCCGGCTGCGCACCGGCCGAGGTCGCAGCAGCGCTAGGTTTTGCCGATCAAAGCCATCTTGGCCGCTGGTTCAAACGTGCTTACGGCCTGACGCCCGCTCACTACCGCTTGCGCTGCACGGGTCTTCCAGACCGCCCCTGAAACGCACAGCACACTGCTCTGGTATCCCTATCGACCGGAGAACTGCTGTGTTGCCACTTGTGCCATTTATGCTCTTTGCCTTGGTTGCTTCCATCACGCCAGGCCCCACCAACCTGCTGGTCATGAGCACTGGGGCTCGCTTTGGCTGGCACGCGAGCTTGCCCGTCGTGCTTGGCGGCTGCCTGGCTTCAGCTGGGCTGGTCTTGGCGGTGGGCTTGGGGTTAGGCACCACTGTCCTGCAACTGCCGGGGGCAGCCGCTGCACTGGGCTGGCTAGGAGCGCTGTGGTTGAGTTATCTGGGCTGGCAGATCGCAACCGCGCCAGTCGATCTGAGCGCAGATAGCAGCACAGCGCGGCCTCTGAGCGGCTGGAGCGTAGCCGCCTTGCAGCTCATCAATCCGAAACCCTGGACCGTCGCCCTGGCAGTAGTCGGGGTGTTCATGCACAGCGCCCAGGCACCAGCATGGCTGTTGGCGCTGGTGTTCGGCCTGATTGCCGTGCCGTGCATGTTGATCTGGGCTTGGCTGGGCGTTAGTGCTAGTCAGTGGCTGCGCGGCGGTATGCGCTTGCGCCGCTTCAATCAGTTGATGGGGGCGCTGCTCGCCGCTTCCGGCTGGCTGGGCCTGTTAGGTTAGCCGGCTACATCGGCTAACAACTGCTGCAGGCGGGCGTAGCCGACGCGCGTCAGCAGCAGCAGATTAACAGTCGTCGCATAAACCTGCTGAGCCGCCTTAAGCCGCGCGATCAGCTCAGCGTGCTCGTCTGCCGGCAGGTAAAAATAATCTACGCCCTCACGTAGTTGCGACTCGCAGCGGCGAAACGCCTTGAACGTGGTGCCTTTGGGCGCTGCGTTGAGAACGTCGAGCTGCCGCAGGCTCAGGGTATCAACACCGGTATGAACAATCGGGGTCATCGGAATAGACATCGGGTGGCCGTGCATCTGAGAAAAACCGGCCCAGTATACCTGCCTTCCAGCTCGCTTATGAAAAGCTGCGCCGTCTCATAACAACATTGTTGACCTGAGATCCGCAGCCTGTCAGCATCACTCATCCCGATACCCCAGAAAAGGATGAGCCTCGCCATGATCACGCGCCGCAACTCTGCCCTGCTACTGGCTGCTCTGGCCGTCTGTAGCGCCGAAGCAGCCGCTGACTGCAAGCCGCCGTTCGCCGAGCGCGCGCAGGCTGGACACTTTGTTGAACAGTGGGCACGCGATTGGAATCGCCTGGACATCGATGCGGTGGTAGCGCACCTGAGCCCCGATGCCCGTATGCGCAGCCCACTGGCCCAGCACCTGACCGGCCAGACCGAAGTGCAAGGCAAGGAAGCGATAACCCGCTACTGGCGCAGCGCCTACGGCAGCCTCAGCGCACCCGAGCTGCAAGTCGATGCCTTTGCCTGGGACCCCGAGATCTGCCGTCTGAACATCTGGTGGCGGGCGCAAACCGCCAGCGGACCGACCCGCGCCAGCGAGCTGATGGACTTCAACAACGCCGGCCAGATTGAGTACGGCGAAGCCTTCTACGGTCTCTAAGAGGGAGCCAGCCCATGCAAGAACTTATCGTCACAGGCCCCGGCGAGCTCGCCTGGATCGACTCTCCCAGCCCCACGCTGCGCTCGACCGAGGGTGCGCTGGTACGTCCCATCGCGGCGGCAAGCTGTGATCTGGACCGTCGCTTGATCGCCTGCAGCACGCCGTTCAAGCCGCCTTTTGCCATCGGTCACGAATGCGTTGCGGAGGTTCTGCAGGTTGGCGAGCAGGTGAGCGGCGTGCAGCGCGGCGACCTGGTGTCTGTGCCCTGGAAGATCGCCTGTGGACGCTGCGCCGCCTGCCTGCGGGGCCTGTCCAGCGCCTGTACTGCGGTCACCAAATACGCTGCCTATGGCGTACCAGCCGGCGGACATTGGGGCGGGCTGTTCTCCGAGGAAGTGTATGTACCCTTTGCCGACGCCATGTTGGTGCCCTTGCCGGCTGGCACCGACCCGCGCGCGGTAGCCAGCGCCAGCGACAACCTCACCGATGCCTGGGTGGCGACCAGCACGCCGCTGCAACAGCGCGCCGACGCCCGCGTGCTGGTCGTTGGCGGGACAGAAAGCCTGGGGATTCTGGCAGTTCAGATGGCGCGCGTGGCCGGTGCCGCGCAGGTCGACTACCTGGACTCGGACGACTACCGGCGCGCGCTGGCCGAACTGAGTGGCGCCAATGTCGACATCGGTGCCAGCAGTGCTTTGGATGAACGCTACGATGTCGTGATTGCAGCGACCCGCGACGAGCAGGCACTGAACAGCGGCCTGCTAGGGCTGGCACCGGGCGGGCACTGCTCCTGCATCGGCATCATGTTCGAGCCGCCGCGCATCCCCCTGTTCGACCTGTACATGCGCAACGTCACGCTGTCAGTAGGCGTGTGCAGCGTGCGCCACCACATCCCCACCGTGCTGGAGCTGGTCAACAGCAAGCAGTGCGACCCGCTGGTGGTGTGTCCGCAGATCATTACCTGTGACGACGCCCCGCAAGCGCTGATTGACCCGCAGGCCAAATGCATCATGGTCCGCGAGCGCATCACCACCACCGTAGCGCCCACCGAGAGACATACATGAAACTGCTCTACGCCCCAGCGTCCCCCTTTGCTCGCAAAGTACGGGTGACCGCTCACGAGCTGAACCTGCTGCCACACCTGGAGCTGATCAGCACCGCCGTTCTGCCAACAGAGCACAACCAGCAGGTCAGCCAGCTCAATCCGCTTGGCAAAATCCCCGTCTTGTTCACCGATGACGGGCAAACCCTGTACGACAGCCGAGTGATCTGCGCCTACCTGGCCGAGGTAGCCGGTAACGACAGCCTCTACCCGCGACAGGCTCACTGGCAACACCAGACAGACATTGCCCTGGCAGATGGCCTGCTGGACGCCGCCCTGAGCCTGCGTTATGAGCAGGCACTGCGCCCCCAGCAACACCAGTGGCCGGCCTGGATTGACGGCCAGCAGCGCAAGATCGACGCCGCCCTGCAGACCCTGGCTGCCAGCCCTGCGCTACAGCAGGAACACCTCAGCGCTGCCCAGATCAGCATTGCCTGTGCGCTGGGCTACCTGGACTTTCGCCTGCCGGAGCTGGATTGGCGTAGCGCCCACCCTGCCCTGGCGACATTTCAGGCCGCCTTTGGCGCACGCCCGTCAATGCGAAGCAGCATCCCCGAATAACCTCAACTGCAAGGATCATTGCGATGTCAGCACCCACTACCGGACTTGAAATCATGCAGGCCCTCGCCGCGCGGCGCAGCAGCGGCTCCCCCATTGGCGAGACCATGGGACTAATTGCGGTGTCCGCCGCACAGGGCGAAGTGACGCTGGAGGCCACTCCGGACCAGCGCCACCTGAACCCGGCCGGCGCCGTCCACGGCGGCTTTGCCGCCACCTGTCTCGATGGTGCGGCGGCCCTGGCGCTGTTCACCACGCTGTCGCTGGAGGCGAGCTATTCCACCGTCGATTTGAACGTGAAATATCTGCGCCCGCTGCAACCTGGCCAAACCTACCAGAGCCGCGGCTGGCTGGTGGAGCGTACCCGCTCGCTGGCAGTGTGCGACGCCGACATCCGCGACGCCGACGGCAAGCTCTACGCCCGTGCCAGCGCCACGCTGATGGTGCGAGCCAACGAGGCCCAGTGAGCCGCCAGAGCCGTTACAACAGCCGGTCTGCCAGCGACTGCATAACCGCATACCAGGCGTCTCGGCCCTGCTCGCTGACCTGATCAAGAGCGGTGCCTACCGCCTCACGCTCACGGCTGGATGCCTGGTGCTCCACTTCAACACCGCGCTCGGTCAGCGTCAGTTGCTTGAAGCGATGGCGCTGCGGATCGCGGGCATGCAAAACCAGCCCCTGCTCCTGCAACTGGGTTAGTGGTCGGTGCAGCGCCTGCTTGCTGATGCCTAGCGTATCGGCAAGCAGGCCCACGGTGATGTTTTGGGCCCGCGCGATCACATAGAGCACGCGGTGGTGTACCCGCGACAGGCCCAGATCAGCCAGATAAATATCTGCCTCAACGGTCAGGCCCCGGAAGCCGAAGTGCAGCAATTCCAGCGCCCGATCCAGCTCATGCTGGGGCGTCAGGGTGACAGTGGCAGCGTTGCTTTTGCGGTGAATGACCATGGAGGCTCTCAATCGATTTACAGCTCAGGCGCCATTGTGCCAAAAAACCGCAGCCCGATCAGTTCAGCGCAGCTGCACTCGGCTATACTGCCGGCCCTTTACCTCTGAGCCCAAGCACGCCATGACCGATCAGCCTGACGCCACGCCCGACACTCCTGCCAGCCGCAGCCTTGGCGCGCTGTTTTCGGCCGCCGCCAACAGCAGCAAGCAAGGTGCAACGCCGCAGCTCGGCAAGGGTATGGACCCGCATGCCAAGCGCGTACACATGCCGCCGCGCGGTACCCGCCGCTCAATGGGCAAGCGCTGAACAGAGCCTTTGCCCAAAGGTCGCTCGCCGCTTACAGCGGCAGCGCAAAGTGGAAACTGGCGCCCTCTCCCGGGCGTGACTGCACGCCAATATGTCCGCCGTGCAGTTGCACCACTTCCTTGCATAGTGCCAGCCCAAGACCTGCGCCACCCTTTTTGCCGCCACCCTGAACAAAGGGCTCGAACACACGGCTCTGCTGGCTGTAGGGAATACCTTCACCGGTGTCCGTCACGCTGAACACCACGCGCTTGCCGTTACGCCGTACCGCGACACTGATGCTGCCGCCGACGCTGCTATGCCGCAGGGCATTGGCCAGCAGGTTATCCAGAACACGCTCCAGTTGGCGGCAATCTAGCCGGGCTACCGGCACCTCCGGATCGATATGCGAGTGCAACGAGATCCCCTGTTGCTGGGCCTGGGTTTCAAAGCGATCAACCGCCGCCGATACCAGCTCCGCTGGATCACAGGGCTCCAGCTCCAGCTTTTGCAGGCCGTTCTGGTAACGCGAGAAATTGAGCAGATCATTGATGAGGTCGACCAGCCGACGCATTTCCTCATCTACGGTATCGAACAGGTCCTGCTCGCGGCTGCCCGGGGTGAACTGCAAACGCTCCTGCAAAAGGGCAAAGGCCATGTGCATACCGGTGACGGGTGTGCGCAGCTCATGGGAAGCACGCAGCACAAACTCGCGCCGCACGCGCTCAAAGGCCCTCAGGTCCGTCACGTCGCGTAGCACCATCACCGCGCCCTGCACCCAGCTGTCATTGCGCACAACCGGGGTCAGACTGTAGTCGAGCAGACGGGTTTCACCCGCTACCTGCACGGCCAGGTCTTCCTGCTTGCTGCTGAAAGCGTTGCCTGCCAGCACCTCGCGCACCTGCTCATCCAGCTCGGGCCGCCCCATGGCTTGGCCGAGGGTTTGCCCCAGCTCTCGCGAGTCCCAGTTCAGCTGGCGCCGGGCTACCGGGTTGAAGTGATCAACGTCGCCGTCCTGATCCAGAATCAGCAAGCCGTCATCAATACTGTCGAGCACGGCCTGCAGCCGCCGCTGCTCAGACTGCAGGGCTTCCAGGTCGGTACTTTTGAACTGCCTCAGGGCTTCGGCCATGGCACCAAAGCGGCGACTGAGCGCAGCAACCTCCGTGATCGGCGACAGCGGCAGCATCACATTAAAGTCACCCTGACCGATACGATCCGCCGCCTGGGCCAGACTCTCAATCGGCCGACCGAAGCGCTGGGCAATGCTGTGGGCCGTCAACAGCCCCAGTAACAACACCGCCAGACCAATCAGCCCAAGTAGCACGGCAATCAGCCAGGCCCGCTGATGGGCTGCCTCCTCAGCCGCCTGAACGTATTCCAGGTAGCGGTTTTGCACCTCGTTGATACGGTCACGCATGGCCGCGACATTGATACTCAGCGTGCTGTCTTCAAGCAGGTCACGACGTAATGTGGTCGGGCGCTGCAGCACCTGATCATAGACCTGATAGGCCCGGCTGATCTCGCTGATCGCCTGCCGATCAATATCGGTACGTGCCTGCTCGCCGGCTACCGTCAGCCACTCCTTAAAGCGCTGATCCGACTCGGTCAAGGCCGAGCGATCCAGGCGCTCAGCCAATAATAAGGTGACCTGACGACCGATCTCCTGACGCATGCCCATGGTGGCTTTGAGGATGCCGATATTGCTACTTACCGTCAGGCTTTGCGATTGGGTCAGGCTGAGCACCCCAAACATCCCTACCAGCAGGCCGACCAGAGCTACCGTCAGCATCGCACTGCTGCTGAGAAACAGCTGGCTACGCAGCTTCATAGGCCAAACTGCTTACGCTTGCGATACAGGGTAGAGGCATCTATCCCCAAGGTACGTGCAGCCTGCTCCAGCGTTGGGCTGGCAGCCAGCACGGCAGCGATGTGCGCCTTCTCCAATTCATCCAGACTGAGATTGGCCCCCACCCGTGGTGCGGCGTTATCGTCCCGCTCCACACCCAGACCCAGGTGCGCCACATCTACTCGCTCTTCGTTGCAAATGATGCTGGCCCGCTCGATAACGTTACGCAGCTCGCGGATGTTGCCCGGCCAGCCGTGGTTGAGCAGCGCGTTCTGGGCGGCGTCACTGAAGCCTCGGGCCGGACGCGCGTACTCCTTGACGAAGGCGGCCAGAAAACGGTCTGCCAGGGTCAGGATGTCATCGGTACGCTCACGCAGCGGCGGCAACGTCAGGGTGATCACGTTGAGGCGATACAGCAGGTCTTCACGAAACCGCCCTTCCCTGGCCATTTCAGCAAGATCAAGATTAGTGGCCGCCAGAATCCTCACATCGGCGCGACGGGTAACCGGGTCGCCGACACGCTCATATTCCTTGTCCTGAATAAACCGCAGCAGCTTCGGCTGCAGGGTCAATGGAAAGTCACCAATTTCGTCCAGGAACAGCGTCCCGCCGTCGGCCTGATTGACCCGCCCCATAGTGCTTTCGCTGGCACCGGTAAAGGCGCCCTTGGTGTGGCCGAACAGTTCGCTTTCCATCAGCTCCGCATTCAGCGACGGGCAGTTGATGGTCACGCACTCTTTCTTCGCGCGGCGGCTCCAGCCATGAATCAGGCGAGCCAGCTCGCCCTTACCGGTGCCAGACTCACCGAGGATCAGAATGTTGGCATCGGTGCCTGCTACCTGGCGCGCCGTCTCCAGTACCGCCATCATCGCCGGGCTCTGCGAGTCAGGGCTGACGCGGGTCTGGCGTACTTCCTCTTCCAAGGTTTCCAGCCGCGCTGCCAGTTGGCGGGCTTCGAGCTGCTTGGCCGCAGACATACGCAGTTGATCCGGGCTGCAGGGCTTGACCAGATAATCCGCCGCCCCAGCCTGCATGGCGTCTACCGCAGTATCGACAGCCGAGTGCGCGGTCACCATCACCACACGCATCCAGGGTGCGATGGCACGCATCCTGGCCATCACATCAAGACCGCTTTCCTCACCAAGGCGCAAATCCAGAAAACACAGATCAAAGACCTGGTTATGCAACACCGACTCGGCCTGCATACCGTTACTGGCCGTTGCGACCTGATAACCCTCATCTTCCAGGCAGTAGCGAAAGGTACGCAGAATGGCTGGTTCATCATCTACCAGCAGAATACGTCCGTTGCTTTGAGTTGCATCCATAGCGCTTGTTATCTCCGAGGCCACTGATACTGCCGCAGGCCGTCGTGCAAATTGCATGACCCACTGCGGCGCATCTTGCAAACTGCATGCAAGACAATTTGCAGAAAACTTTTAAGTAACTGATTTATAAGGATTTATAAATCAAAAAACACTGGCACGCTGCTTGCTCCAGTAAGCGTACAACACCAGAAAAGGTCAGCCAAAAGCGAGCCTTTATACGGATATTGACTGGAGATAACCGTCATGCGCAGCGCCAAACCCATCGCACTGCTGAGCCTGTCTACCGCCCTGCTGTGCTCAGTGTCTATGAGCACCCAGGCAGACGACCCCGCCCCTAGCATGGAGCGGTATCAGGCCACGATAGTTCAATCCGCCGACGACGCCAGCATTGTCAGCACCCTGCAATCGCGGCTCGCCTGGCATGGTAACACGGCCGGAATCGACATCCGGGTAAGCAGCCACAAGGGCGTTGTAAGCCTCAGCGGCATGGTGCCGGCCGATAGTGACAAGCGCGTCGCGGTAGCCACCGCGTTACATACCCCAGGGGTGGTTAGCGTGGATGCAAGCCAACTGCACATCGGGCGCGCACGTCAGGTAAGTGAAGCTCGCTGGCAACAGCCGCGGCTGCAGCAAGCCTACCGCATGCAACTGTAAGACCTGAGGGAAAAGGAAAAACCATGTCACTGGAACCCAAAGCTGCGATCTACTTCCATATAATGGAGACGACTCGACCCGGAGCTTTTGACAACCTGCTCAACGAGCGTACTTCTGCCACACCGAGGAGATCCCCCATGTACAACTGGGCCATCGCCTTTCTTGTAATGTCTCTGGCCGCCGCCGTGTTTGCCTTGGGCGGCTTCGATGCACCCTATGACCAAATGGGCGCTATGCTCAGCCCGCTGTTTTTGGGCCTGGCCGTGGTCGCAACCGTTATGGGTAAACGCACACGTCATCGCCAATAACAGCTCCGTTGCCAGCGTCAACGCAAGAGCCACTCCCCCCTCTGCAGCAACTGTCCCGAGTGCAGTTGCCGCTGATCAACCGTTTCTACCGCGCACACCAACGCGGTATGAAAGCCCGTGGAGATCAGCAAATCTGGGCGCTGCGCGCGCCACACATCTGCGCCGCTGTCTGCCTGCAGCCCGTTGACAGCGGCTACTGGCTAACATCCCTTCTAGTAGCACCAGAACTGCGCAGGCACGGCTTGGGCAGCCATGTGCTTCAGCAGCTACGCCTTCGCGTTGCCGGCCCGATCTGGCTATTTTGCGCCCCTTCTCTAATTCCCTTCTATCAAGCTTGTGGTTACCAGCCCACCGCGACGCTACCGCCGGCCCTCAGCTCGCGCCTGCAGCGCTATCAGCGCAGCAAGTCGCTGGTTGCACTGGTCAGCATGCCCACCTGAACTTCTCCTTAAGCACGACAGTGGCAGCCTGCCACCAAATGCGTCACAACGCTGTAACACGCGCACCAAAACAGGGCCAACACCTTTCGAGCCTCGCCCTCAGCCGTCGTGAAAAGCACCCCGAAAAACAAGCAAGCAATTGATAAATAAAGAAAATAAAAAACTGGCAAGCTAAATGCTATGAGAGCAATGCCAACGCACTTAAATCAAAAACCTACGGGGTAATACGTGATGATGAAGAAACTTGCAGTTGCCGTTGCTACCGCCAGCACACTGTCTTTTGCCAACATGGCCCACGCTGAAGCCTTCGATACCGCCATGGGCGAGTTTGACGTGAGCATGACTGCAACCTTGGCGACCGATTACATCTGGCGCGGTCAGTCACAAACCGACGGCGCTGGCGCCATCCAGGGCAGCCTGGACATCGCCCACGAAAGCGGCCTGTACATCGGCACCTGGGCATCCAACGTCGACTCTGCCGACTTCGGCGGCGCGAGCGTTGAAATCGATTACTACGCTGGTTACGGCGGCGCCATCACCGACGACATCAGCTACGACCTGTCCTGGACTACCTACACTTATCCCAAGAACAGCTCCATCGACGTTGAAGAAGCCCTGGCCAGCATCAGCCTGTACGGCTTCACCGTGGGCGCCAAGTACGCCTATGACCCATCCAGCTCCCTGTACACCTACGTAGGTTATGATTTCTCCCTGCCCTACGACATCGGACTGGGCCTGTACTACGGTCAAACCGACACCAAAGACCCGCTGAACGGTGTTGATGGCGACGAGAAGTACGGTGACTGGGCCGTTACTCTGGGCAAGACCATCCTGGGCCTGGACGTTGCCCTGATGTACAGCGACACCGACCTGGGTGACGACTGCGCATACTCCAGCCAAGATTCCTGCGACTCCAACGTAACCCTGTCGATCTCCAAGACCCTGTAATTCGCAGCCTGACAGGCCGTCCCTGCTCCCGGGGCGGCCATCATTCAGGCAGCTGCTCTGTCAGCATTGCACCGCCGCTTTCGCGCTGTTCCACGGCAGCGCGAAAGCGGCGGATTTTTTGTGCTGCAAAAACAACAAAACCGGCCAAGGGCCGGTTTTGTTTTTTTACGTATAGCAGGCGTGATCAGGCGCGCGGCAACGTCACCCCACGCTGGCCCTGATACTTGCCACCCCGATCACGGTAAGAGGTTTCACAGGCCTCATCGGACTCAAAGAACAGCATCTGCGCCACACCCTCGTTGGCGTAGATCTTGGCCGGCAGGTTGGTGGTGTTGGAGAACTCCAGGGTCACATGCCCCTCCCACTCCGGCTCTAGCGGCGTTACGTTGACGATGATGCCGCAGCGAGCGTAGGTGCTTTTGCCCAGACAGATGGTCAGTACATTGCGCGGAATGCGGAAATACTCAACCGTGCGGGCCAGCGCGAAGGAGTTGGGGGGGATAATGCAAACGTCGCTCTGGATGTCGACGAAGCTCTTGTCGTCAAAATTCTTCGGATCCACCACCGCAGAGTGAATATTGGTGAACACCTTGAATTCATCTGCGCAGCGCACATCGTAGCCGTAGCTGGACACCCCGTAGGAGATGACGCGATCACCCTCGGCACCACGGATCTGGCGCTCGACGAAGGGTTCAATCATCCCCTGCTCCTGGGACATGGTGCGGATCCAACGGTCGGATTTGATGCTCATGGTGGGTCCTGAGTGATCTGTACGAAAAAGAGCCAGCATGTTACCGGGTTATAGGCAATGACAAAAGACCGGCATCAATCCTCGCTGATGCTGATCTCCGGCATACCGCCGGCGCCATTCAGCGCCGTAATGCGCGCCGCGGCGTGGCGCGCCATGTCCTGATAAACCATGCTGATCTGACATTCCGGCTCAGCCACCACAGTAGGCTTGCCGCCATCGGCCTGCTCGCGAATCATCATCGACAGCGGCATGGAGCCGAGCAGCTCGACATTGTATTGCGCGGCCAGGCGCTCACCGCCCCCCTCACCAAACAGATGCTCGGCATGACCGCAGTTTGAGCAGATATGAATGGCCATGTTTTCAACAACACCAAGCACCGGAATATTCACCTTCTCGAACATACCAATGCCCTTCTTGGCGTCCAGCAAAGCCAAGTCCTGCGGCGTGGTCACGATCACAGCGCCGGTCACCGGCACCTTTTGCGCCAGGGTCAGCTGAATGTCACCCGTACCCGGCGGCATGTCTACCACCAGGTAGTCCAGGTCATCCCAGGCGGTCTGCGTCAGCAGTTGCATCAGCGCGCCGGACACCATCGGCCCGCGCCAGACCACCGGCGTGTTGTCATCCACCAGAAATGCCATCGACATGACCTGAATGCCGTGCCCGCGGGGCGGCACAAACCATTTGCCTTCGCGGGTTTCCGGCCGTGTACCTTCGGCCAGGCCCAGCATCAGACCCATACTGGGGCCGTAGATGTCAGCATCCAGCATCCCGACCTTGGCACCCTCTCGCGCCAGTGCCAGAGCCAGGTTGGCAGCCGTGGTGGATTTACCCACCCCGCCCTTGCCAGAGGCTACGGCGATCACGTTCTTGACGTTGGCCAGTGCTGCCACCTGCCCTTGAACCGCGCCAGCCTCGATCTCGCAGCGCACGCTGACCCTGGCTGAGGTCACACCATCAACATTCTCCACCGCCATTTGCAGCATCTGCGCAATGCCACCGACCAGACTGCCAGCGGCATAGCCCAGCACCAGCTCCGCTTCAACCTGCCCACCATTGATCTCCAGGCGGCGCAGGCAGCCGCAACTCAGCAGGTCGGTTTTCAGGTAAGGGTCCTGGTATTGGGCCAGAGCCTGTTCAACGGCAGCGCGATCAAGGGTCGACATGGCGGGATTCCGAACAAGATAAAGAGGCCGCTATGCTACCGAGCAGTACAGCCCAACGCAAAGCGGCCCGCCGGTAGGCCGGCGGGCCGCTAGGTACAACCTGTCACCGCAACTGATCAGGCAGCGTCGGCTTGCGGCTCGGCGTCAGCCTCTTCAGCCTCGTCGCCGGACTCCTCAGCCGGAGCCACCTTGGCAGCGTCGGCCTGCTCTACCTGCTCAATCAGGGTGTTCATCAGGCGAGTACCGCGCTCACCCACCATCTCGGCGAACACATCGCGCACCGGCAAGCTGCGCTCGCGGAAGGCCTCACGCTCTTCGGCAGTCAGATACACCAGTTCGATCTCACTGTTCTCGGTGATGATGTCCAGACGCTCGGTATTCAGGCGAGTCTGCACGTCGTGAATCCACGGCACCAGCTCAACCACAGCCTCCTCCACAACATCCTTGCGCTCTTGGCTCAGGCCGTCATACCAGTCGCTGTTGGCCATGAAGGTGGCGATGAACTGCGCCTGGTTGGCAAAGATCAGATAGTCCTGAACCTTGTAGAAATCCATCTCCTGGTGAGCAAACACCGGCTGGATGTTGCCGTCCAGCTGGCCCAGCTGCATACCGCTGAACAGCTCGCCGTATTCCATGGTGGTCGGGGCGGCGCCGTAAGCGCTGTAGGTTTCGCGCAGCAGACGGTTATCCATAGTGCGGATCGCCAGGCCATCAAAGTCCTCAGGGCTACGAACCGCCTTGTTGGCGCTCCACACCTGCCAGCCTTCCGGCACGATGGCCAGCGGCTGCAGGCCGCGATCACGATAGGAGGCAACCAGGTCTTCGTTCTTGCGGAAGGCCGGGTCGTTGAGAATTTCGGTATTGGTCTTCTCGTCGTCGGTCAGCACGAAGTTCAGGCTGAACAGCTGTGACTCCGGGACGGTACCGCCGAGAAAACCGGAGCCAAAGGCAAACTGCACCGCACCGGACTGCACCTGATCGTAAATGTCAGTCAGGCCACCCAACTGGCCGTACGGATAGAGCTTGACCTCTACCGCGCCGTCGGTCTTCTCCTTGATCAGCTCGGCAAACTTGGCGCCGTATTCGTACTGCACGCTGCCATCAATCTCTTCCAGGGCAAAACCCCATGTTTCGGTTTCGACTTCGGCAGCCGCGGTGGGCTCCTCCGCTGCAGGGGCGGTATTCGATGCCGCTGGCTCCTCCTCGGACCCGCACGCTGCCAGCATGATTGCTGCCGCACCAATACATCCATTGCGCCAATTCATGGAACACTCCTTATCAACTGTTCTGGATTCCTCACGAACCTTAACACAGCACAACCGCATGTCCACGCCGTGCAAATGCCTTTTAGATGGGTTAAGGTCAAAAAAGGCGCCAAAATACCGGACCAGATCGCATTCTGACTACAGCGTCCACTTCGAGACACTGCAAGCCAGAGCCATGCCGATACCGTCCTGCTGGTCAGCCCGGAAATAAATAGCCACACAGGAAAAAATGCATGCCCCAGCCAGCCGAGCCGTCGGCAAGCCACACGAGCAGCTCGCTGCTGCTACGTCTGCTGGGCGCGGTAGACCGCGTTACCGAGTGGGTGGAAAAAATCATTCTGGGCAGCAGCGTGCTGTTTCTGGCTGGCCTGCTGATCGTGCACGTACTGGGCCGACAGCTGCTGGGTAACGGCGTAACCGGCCAGGTTGAGCTAACCCAGATCAGCCTGATCATCATGACCTTCGCGGGGCTCGGCTACGCCGTACGCCGCGCACGGCACATCAGCATGTCGGCGTTTTTTGATCAGCTCAGTGGCAAGCCGCGCAAGGTGCTGATGATCCTTATCGCGCTGGGCACCGCCGCGCTGATGTTTTACCTGGCCTGGCACGCCGCTGCTTACGTGATGACCATCCACGATCGCGGTCGTACGTCCTCCGCCCTACAAATTCCGCTGTGGATTCCTTACCTCGCCGCCCCCGTCGGTTTTGTGCTGGCGGGCATTCAGTTTGTGCTTACTGCCGTACGCAACCTCATCTCACCCGAGGTTTACCGCTCCTTCACCGAGAAGGATGAATACGACGCGATTCCGGACGACGGCGCACTCTGACCAAGGCTACGGACCCATGCTTACCCTGACCTTCATAACCATGATCGTGCTGCTGGCACTGGGCTTTCCGATGATGGTGCCGCTGCTGGTGGCGGCGCTAATGTTGCTGTTTCTGGTCATCGACCTGGGCAACGTCAGCCTGCTGATGGGCCAGATGATCAGCGGCGTGCAGTCCTGGGCACTGGCAGCTGTGCCGCTGTTTATCTTTGCTGCCGACCTGATGACCCGAGGCCACACTGCCAACCGTCTGCTGGATCTGGTGCAGAGTTTTGTCGGCCACTTGCGCGGCGGTCTGCCAATCACCACTGCTGCCAGCTGTACGCTGTTTGGCGCCGTCTCCGGCTCCACACAGGCTACCGTAGTCGCCATGGGTGGCCCCATGCGGCCCAAGCTGCTGGAAAAAGGCTACTCCGACACCTTCAGCATTGCGCTAATCATCAACGCCAGCGATATCGCCCTGCTGATTCCGCCAAGTATCGGCATGATCATCTACGGGGTCATTTCCGGCTCATCAATCGGCGACCTGTTTATAGCCGGTATCATTCCGGGCTTGCTGATCCTGCTGCTGTTTTCCATCTATTGCTGGATCGCCTCCATCCGCATGGGCATTGCGCCGGAGCCAAAGAGCGATTGGGCCACCCGGCTGTTGGCGCTACGCAAGGCGGTACTGCCGCTCGGCTTCCCGCTGGTGGTGGTGGGCGGTATTTACGGCGGCCTGTTCAGCCCCACCGAAGCGGCTGCGATCGCCGTGCTTTATGCGTTGGTTCTGGAGGTCGTCATTCTGCGCGCGGTGAAGCTGCGCGAGCTGTGGGATGTGGCGCTCTCAACCGGCTTGATCACCGCCGTGGTGTTTATTCTGGTCGCCGCCGGCAACGCCTTTACCTATGCCATTTCCTTTGCCGGCATTCCGCAGGCGATTCTGGACCCAGTGATCGCCAGCATCGGCGACAGCCCAATCATGGTGCTGGCACTGATTGCCGTTTCCTTCTTTATAGGCTGCATGTTTGTCGACCCCATCGTGGTCATCCTGATCCTCACCCCGCTGTTCAAACCAGCGGTTGAGGCAGCGGGGCTGGACCCGGTGCACGTGGGCGTTATCGTCACCCTGCAGGCGGCTATCGGCTCGGCGACGCCACCCTTCGGCTGTGACATCTTCACCGCCATGGCGATCTTCCGCCGGCCCTACTTTGATGTCATTCGCGGCACCCCACCCTTTATCTTCATCCTGCTGTTCGCCACGGTATTGTTGATACTCTTCCCCGAGATATCCCTGTGGTTACCCTCTCTAGCCCAGGACTGATAACAAAACGCCATTAACTATGGCGTTTTTGTCCTATCGAATTTGAGAATTGGCGCCGATATTCTGACTAGCAGCGTGCAGTGCGGCCAAATTAGAAGAAATCAGGCCGCTCTGCAGCGTATCGCTATAACAACAAACCCAGCGCCCGTGGAGAGACGCATGATATCCGACCCCCATTCCGAGGCGCTTTCGTCTCCCACTCCAGCAAACGGCACAAGAGGGCTACTCCCCCTGGCCGGTCTGGTGGTGTGCGAGCTGTTTCTGTTTGCTGCCATTTTGCTCAGCACCAACGGTGCGTTGTTTTGGGCTGCTCTGGCCATGCTGATCCCCACCCTGGCATTTACCTGGCAGCTGCGTAGCGCGGGAGGCAGTACGGGCTCGCTGACCAGCACCCTTAGCCGCATCAACGGCAAACAGATCGACCTGCGCCTGAACGATGAAAAGCGCAGCGATGACCCTGCCACCCAGCAGTACGCCAAGCTGAACGAGCGCCTGCGCGGCATCATGCTCGAATTGCAACACAACAGCCTGGGCACCGCACTGGCCTCGGCCAACAGCCGACTGCTGGCCGAACAGGCTGCCCGGGACGCCAAAAGCCAGCAGCAACTCTCCGAGCTGATCTTCCACGCCAGCGAGCAGACCACCAGTGCCCTGCAGGACATCTCGCACCGCGCTACCGGCGTGACCGAGGTCAACACCCGTAATCTGGAGGTGGCCCGTCAATCGCGCGAGCAGATGGGCGATGCGCGCAACAAAATGCAGCAGATCAGCGGCGCCATGAGCGGCTTCCAGGACAACGTCAACGCGCTCAACGCCACCTCGGCAAAGATCCGCGACATCCTCACCACCGTGCAGGACTTTTCTGCGCAAACCAACATGCTGGCACTGAACGCCGCCATCGAAGCCGCTCGTGCGGGCGAGCAAGGGCGCGGCTTTGCAGTGGTGGCCGATGAAGTACGCAACCTGTCCTTCAAAGTCGGCAACGCGGCAGAACAGATCAGCCAACTGATGGAACAGATGACCAGCGCAATGGCCGGCGCCGACGCACAAACCCAGGGCATGCTGGAACAGACCGAGGCCACGGGCCTGGCTGTCAGCAGCGCGGCAGACCAGTTCGACGCCATGGTTGACGACTTCCAGCGTGCCAACGATGACCTGCTGATGGTCAGCAGTGCGCTAGAGGAGCTGACCGCGACCAACGCCGAAACCCTGCAGCACGGCGGCGAGATCCGTGACTTGAGCTTGACCATCAGCCAGCACATGGAAGCTACCCACACACAGGCCGATGCCCTGCGCGATAACACTAATCTGGCGCTGCGCTCCCTGGCCGGCTTCCGCCTTGGCGAGGGTCAGCTGGAAGCCGTCACCGAAGTGCTCATGGGTCGCCGCAAGGATATCGAGCAGCGCCTTGATGCGCTGGCCGACAGCGGCGTGGACCTGTTCGACCAGCAGTACACGCCCATCGCCAACACCAACCCGCCGAAGCACGACACCCGCTGGGCCGACGCCTTTATTGAGCGTATTCGCCCGCTACTGGACGAATGGGATAAGGGCGGCAAGGACGGCATCGTGTACACCGCTGCGGTCAACGAGAAAGGATACCTGCCGACCAGCCGCAGCGCCTCGTCTCAACCGCCAACCGGCGATCCGCGCGTTGACGCGGCGCGCAGTAATTACAAGCGCTTTGCCGTTACCAGCGAATCCGACCTGCGCATCATGGCAAGCTGCACTTACCTGAACATGGGGACCTTCGTCCTGCCGGGCACCAGCACGGTCATCTTTGTGCTCTACGTACCGATCTTCGTCAAGGGGCGCCGCTGGGGCACGATGTCCTCCGCGATTGCACCGGCGGCGTTGGGACTCTAAGCGCCGCTGCAAGCGTAATCAGGGTGAGTTCGGCGGTGGCGGCGTCAAGTGCTTCCTACAAGTTCCTCTGCCATTCGCCGCCCCAAAGAAAAAACCCGCGCTTCGCAACCGCGCGGGCTTGCTTGTAGCTTGCGGCTTGAGGCTTGCCGCTAGCGGCGGCTAGCCGCCGCCATAAACCCCGCCGCCACCGCCGCCGCTTCCTCTATCAGCGCCTGCTGTGTCAGGCCGCTGGACTTCAGGGGCCGAAAGTCGTGCTCACCGGACTCCAACCAATGCAGCTGCAAAGCCGGGTCCAACGGGTAGGTGGCTACCTCGTCGGGTTTGCCAAAGGGGTCGCGAGTGCCCTGCACAATCAAGCCAGGGCAACTGATCTGCTGCAGGTGTTCAATGCGGGTACGCTCCGGCTTACCCGGCGGATGAAACGGATAGCCAAAACAGACAAAGCCCGAGGCACCCAGTTCAGCCGCCAGCTGGCTCGCCACCCTACCCCCCATCGACTTGCCCCCCAGAAATACCCTGCCCTGCAAGCCCGCGCGCAGTTCGCGCATGCTCTTCTCCAACACCGGCATTGGATTAGGCGGGCGCTTGCGGCCATCCTCTCGCCGTGCGGCCATGTAGGGAAATTCAAAGCGCACCACGCGCACCTGTCGCGCGCTCAGCGCAGCGGCCAACTCGTTCATGAAGGGGCTATCCATGGGCGCACCGGCGCCGTGGGCCAGCAGTAACGTTGCCAACGCCTGCCCCTTGGGTTGGTCAATCAGTTCAGCGCTCACGTCTCTTCCTTTATAAGGTCCCAGATAGTGCGACATGATGTCACACAAACCGCCAGCTCCAGCGCCTTCACATTAGCCCCGCCGCGGACTAGTCTGAAAGCTGACCCACCTTGTGGCCGGTCGAGGCGCAGGCCGTAAAGCCACACCGGGTATTCAACACAGTGATGCGGCCTTGGCGAGCAGGCAATAAAAGAGCAAAAAGCTCGCCGTTTCAAGCCTTTGAAAGGCCTTGCCACGCGCTCCGACACTGACCTATGTCATTGCAATGCGCGCGGGCTTTCCTCATACTTGCCAGCGCTTTAAACCCTATTAAACCAACTGCTATCCGTGGAATCTCGCATGAGCACAGCTACCACTCCGACAGCCTATAACTATAAGGTGGTACGCCAGTTCGCCGTCATGACGGTGGTCTGGGGTATCGTGGGCATGGCCATGGGCGTCTTCATTGCGTCCCAACTGGTCTGGCCCGAACTGAA
>DBHE01000259.1 GCA_002296055.1 Pseudomonadaceae bacterium UBA836 | reverse complement strand
TGTGCGCCAGTCCGACGGCAAGGAGGTGTTCTTCCCCTCCAACCTGATCGAAAACCTGTTCCTCAGCAACGGCATGAGCGCGGGCAACACCTTGGCCGAAGCACAGGTGCAGTGCCTGTCCGAGATTTTTGAGCGAGCGGTCAAACGCGAGATTCTGGAAGGTGAGCTGGCGCTGCCGGATGTGCCGGACGCGGTGCTGGCCCAGTATCCGGGCATTGTTGCCGGCATCAAGGGATTGGAAGAGCAGGGCTTTCCGGTGCTGGTGAAGGATGCCTCGCTCGGCGGCCGCTTTCCGGTCATGTGCGTGACCCTGATGAACCCGCGCACCGGCGGTGTGTTTGCTTCCTTTGGTGCGCACCCGAGTCTTGAAGTGGCGCTGGAGCGCAGCCTGACCGAGCTGCTGCAAGGGCGCAGTTTTGAAGGGTTGAACGACCTGCCGCAGCCGACATTTGAATCTCAGGCCGTGACCGAGCCGAACAACTTTGTTGAGCACTTTATCGACTCCAGCGGTGTGGTGTCCTGGCGCTTTTTCAGCGCCAAGGCCGATTACGATTTTGTCGAGTGGGACTTCTCCGGCCAAGGGGCAGATTCCAACCAGCAGGAAGCCGACACTCTGTTCGGCATCCTCAAAGACCTGGGCAAAGAAGCCTACATGGCGACCTACACCGACCTGGGCGCCAACGCCTGTCGCATTCTGGTGCCGGGTTATTCCGAGGTGTACCCGGTTGAGGATTTGATCTGGGATAACACCAACAAGGCGTTGGATTTTCGTGCCGACATTCTCAACCTGCACAGCCTGACTGATGAGCAGCTGCAGGCGCTGGTTGAGCGGCTGGAAGAAAGCGAGCTGGACGATTACACCGATATCAAGACGCTGATCGGCATCGAGTTTGATGACAACACCACTTGGGGGCAGCTGACCATTCTTGAACTCAAGTTGCTGATCTATCTGGCGCTGGAGCAGCTTGAAGAGGCCAAGGAGCTGGTTGAGGCCTTCCTGCAGTTCAACGACAACACTGTGGAGCGCGGCCTGTTTTATCAGGCGCTGAACGTGGTGCTGGAGGTGCTGCTGGATGACGAACTGGAACTGGCCGACTTTGAACCCAACTTCCGCCGCATGTTTGGCAACGAGCGGATGGACGCCGTTGTTGGTTCGGTGAAGGGCAACGTGCGCTTTTATGGCCTCACGCCAACCAATATGCAGCTGGATGGGCTGGATCGCCACCTGCGCCTGATCGACAGCTACAAGAAACTCCACGCCGCCCGCGCCAAAGCCGCCGCCAGCGTTGCGCGCGATGATAGCGAGAATGAGGCCAAGGCTCTGCTGCAACCTGCGCGGCCGCGTTCTGCCTGGCGCAGAAAGCCCTAACGTGCTGACGTCGCTTGGCGCGTTAAGGCGGCTGCCGGGTTAGCGATCCAGATATCGGGCGACGATACGCTGGTAGCTGCCGTCGCTGACCAGCTCTTGCAAGGCGGCTGCGTAGGCGGCAACGAATGCCAGGTCATTGGAAGCCTTGCTGAAAGCAACCTCGGCCGCGTCGGTGGACACCACCACCTCGGTTGCTCTGATGACATCACCAAGGCCCAGCTGCTGAATCTCCCAGGCGCCGGTGTGCTCGTCGGCAATGGCGCCGTCGATACGGCCTTTTTCAATCATGCTCCACAGGTTGGGACGACTGTTGACCATGACGACGCGGCTTGCGTAGTCAGGGTCGCTCATCAGCGCTTGATAGGCTGGCCCGTAGATAACATCAATCTGTGCGCCCAAGCGAAATGGAATCTCTGGCAGGTCTGCTAGCGTGCTGAGGTGCCAGCGACTGACTGCCTCGTGGCTGGCAAACAGGATATTGCGCGACGGTGGGACGACCTTGCCGGAGAAGTGCGCGTAGACCTCGCGCTCTGGCCGGCGAAACGCGCCTGGCAGAATATCCAGGCGGCCAAGCTGGAGCTCCTTGAGCGCCCGCGCCCAGGGCAACTTGCGTAGCGTAGCTTCGCATCCCAGGCGCGTGAGTGCGCTTTGGTTCAGCTCGACATAAATGCCACCGACGCTACCGTCTGGCAGTTGCATGCTGAAGGGCGGGTCGTCGTTCCAGCGCAGCGTTTTTTCGCACGGCTGCTCGGCCATTGCAGTGCCGCAGAGCAGAAACAAAAGGCCGCACCAAAGGGCGCGCCGGTGCGCGCTGCGTGGAGTATGCCTGGCTGAAATTCGCGACATCTGTTGCTCAGCACTCAGTCTTCGATTCAGCGAGTCTAACAGCACCGACCCCCACTACGAAAAGGGGCCGGAGCGGACAAAGATTCACGGCGCAGAGTGTTGCGTGGCTGCGTGGCCGTACAGCCCTTGCCGCGCTGTCTGTTGTGTTGCCAGAAGCTGGGTCAGCAACGCATCAAGCTGGCGCTGGGCTTGGGCCACCGAGCTGGCAAGTACGTCACCGCCAACTTCCTGGCCCTCGATGGCGATCTGATGCACCTGATAGATGCCTATAAAATTGAGCACAGTAACGAGTGCGGGTTCCAGGTGATTGAGCGCTTGCAACTCGCCACCCGGGCCAAAGCCGACACCACCGCGCGCGGTGAGAATGACCGCGTGGCGCGGTCGATCAGCCAGCAGTGGGGTGTACGGATCCTCCGGCTTGCTGGTGTCGATATCCACTGTTTTGCCCGGCCGCACAATCTGGTCGATCCAGGCCTTCAGTGCGGCGGGCATGCCGAAGTTATACAGCGGCACGCCGATCACCAGAATGTCTGCGGCGATCAGCTCATCAGCCAGTTGATTACTCTCTACCAGCGCCTCGTGCATCCAGGGTTCGCGTTGCGCCTCGGGTGTGAAGCTGGCGGCGATCCAGTCGTGGCTGATGCAGGCCGGCGGGTGTTGGCCGATGTCGCGGTAGGTTGCGGTGTCGTGCGGTCGCAGCGACAGCCACTGGCTGACGAAGCGATGACTGAGGTTGCGGCTGTGGGAGCCGTGCAGGTCTTTGCCGGCAAAGCCGGGTCGGGCGCTGGCGTCGATTTGCAGAATGTGCGGCATGGTGTTTCTCCTGAATTTGAATTCATCTTGAATTGGCAGCACACTCAGCCTAAGTCCGCGCTGTAAGGGCGACAAACGATGAATATTTTTATATTTGGCTGAAAGGAATTCATCTATGGCACAGCGAAAGCTACCCCCGTTAGCAGCCTTGCGAGCCTTCGAGGCGGCCGCTCGCCACGAGAGCGCCAAGCAGGCGGCTGAGGAGCTGGCGGTTACCGCAACGGCGATCAGTCATCAGGTTCGCTCGCTGGAAGAGTCACTGGGTGTGGCGTTGTTTGTGCGCAAGCCGCGCAAGCTGGAGCTGACCGGGCCCGGACGTGAGCTGAAAGATGTTTTGGAGAGCGCCTTCGACAACATCAGCGCGGCCGTTGACCGTCTGCGCAGTGCGCCGCAGCGGCAAGCGATCACCCTGACCACCACCCCGGTGATTGCCTCGCGCTGGTTGCTGTCTTGGGTGTGCATGCTGCGTGAAACCCACCCGAGCATTGATCTGCGTATCCACGCGTCCCATGAGGCGGTCGCGCTGGACGGCGTAACGGCCGACATTGCTATTCGTTACGGCGATGGCCGTTGGCCTGGCATGGTGGCGGAGAAGTTGCTGGACAATACCTTTATTCCGGCGTGCAGCCCTTTGCTGGGGCTGAGCGACGTGAGTGATCTACCCAATCATCCGTTGATTCACTTTCACAGCCCCGCAGCAGGCTCCGGGCCGGTCGATTGGGCCGGCTGGCAGAAGCTGGCGAAGGTGCCGGGGCTGGATGTTAGCGCCGGGCTGGTGTTCTCCGACGAAACGCATGCGGTGTCGGCGGCCGTGGGTGCGCAGGGCGTGGCATTGATGAGCCGTGAGTTGATCGAAGATGAGTTGGTGGCCGGCCGGCTGGTGCAACCTTTCGGGCCGGAGATCAAGGTCAAGGCGTTCTATCTGGTCTACCCGGAGAGCCGCCAGCACGAGCCGACGATTCAGGCGGTGAGGGATTGGGTCTTGGCTGTTCCGGGCGGGGTGTGCACGCTGTGAAATAGGCTTGCCTCGCCTACGTTTTCAATCGTCCGCCAGGCAGTGCTGTGCGTTGTTGGCTATAGCCCCAACTTCTGCGCTACGTAGTCGGCATCCTCGTCACCACGGCCGGACAGGTTCACCAGGATACGGCCGTGAAATAACCAGCACGGTCAGCCAGTGCGTCAGCGGCTATCGTAGCTCGGGCCTTAGGATAGGTGTTTGCGAGGTGCCCGACGTGTCGAGCCAAGCGGCCGTCTCAACCGCTGTATGCGCTTTGCTAACAGGTGAATCATCATTCGCAATGATATACGGCCGTGCGGAATCAATCTCCACTATGATCGATCAGCGCAGGATGTGCGCAGCAATAACAATTACAAAAAACACTGGAGGTTTACCTTGCCAACTGCATATTGGTCTCGGGCTGCCGTGCCCGTAGCGCTGTCCGCATTAATGCTGAGTGGTTGTTTGAGTGGTGGGGGAGGTGGTGGCGGTGGCGGCGGTAGTAGTGAAGCGCCGCCGGAAGCGGAAACGCGTGTACAGGATACGCGTGAGTTTGTGGCTACCCTGCCTGACCCGCTGCCGACTGCTCTTGCCGGCACCTCAATCTTCGTTGGTACCTACCCGGGGCTGCAGGGCGATGCCATGTACGCCGTGGAAGTGCCTGATGCCTGGGATGGCGATGGTTTAATCATGTGGACCCATGGTTACGGCGGTGAGAGGCTGAACCTTAATCTGCAAATGCCGCCGCCGGCCTGGCGCCAGGCGGTGATTGATGCCGGTTATGCCTGGGCCGCGTCGTCTTACTCCTCCAACTGGTACGATGCCCGCGCCGGCCTGGAAGATACCAACAAGCTCGCTCTCAACTTCATTGACTACATCGAAGCCGATTACAGCCAGCGCTTGGCTACGCCCAACCAGTACCTGATTTCAGGTGGTTCGATGGGTGGTCATATCGCGGCTGCAGCGGTTGATCGCGAGAATCTTGAGCAAACCCTGTTCCCGGTTTCCTATGCTGGCGCTGCACCTTTCTGTCAGTCGGAACAGAACGAGTTTCAGTGGTTAGGCGATTACACCCGTCTGATGCTGCATATCGCGGGTTATGATGAAGATGAGTACGCCAACTTCCGCGATTTGGCTGGCACTTTCGTACCTGTCAGCACTATTGAGGTCATTGGTGTGGCCGGGCCAATGGTGACCGCGCTGTTCAACACCTCCGGTGGCCAGCCAAACTGGGGATCACCCAAAAACGCAGATGGTCAGCGCCTGGTTGATATTGCCAAGATCCTGACTGGCGGCGAGCGACCGATGTTTGATGAAGGTTTCAACTACTTCTTCAATGATGTGGTGCTGGGCACGGGCGGATCGGATGGCACAGTTAACGGCATTCTGACTGCTAATATTTACGACAACCAGAGCAGGGTGTATCGCTGGACCACCGGGCCAACGCCGACACCGGAAGAAGTGCTGTTTAACGAGTCGGTGCCGAGAATCAGTGGTGACCCGGATGCCAACCCGCTGCGCGACGATGGGGTGCGCTGGATACCGCTGGTTAACGGTGACTTTGATGTCCCTGTCCTGACTATGCATACCCTTGGCGACTTCTACGTGCCTTTCCGCCATCAGCAGTTGTACCGTGAAGCTGCGCAAACCAATGGCAATGAGGATTTGCTGGTGCAGCGTGCCATTCGGGCACGGAGCCACTGCGACTTCTCGGACGCCGAATACACCGCTGCGATCAACGATTGGCTCACATGGGTGAATGGTGGTGCCAAGCCGGCTGGCGATGAAGTGCTGGATGCAACCGTTGTGGCTGATGCCAACTACGGCTGTACCTTCACTGTGGGCGAGCGCCTTGGCCTGCCAGCCTGTGCAACTCCCCCGTGATAGGACCGTCCTGGTAGCCCAGCTGCCATGACAACAGCCCGCGACGGCGCAGCCCCTTCGCCGTCGCGGGCTACTCCTGCAGATTTCAGGTGACTTTTTGTGACCGCGATATATGATGCGCCACCGCCATTTCAGTGCTAGGCCATCATGTCCCACAACGCCATTTATACCGACCTGTCGGGTTACTACGACCTGATGTGTGCCGACATTGATTATTCGGCCCAGAGTCAGTGTGTGCAGCGTATCCATCAGCTGTTCGGCAACGGCGGCAAACGCCACCTCGATTTGGCCTGCGGCACCGGCCCCCACGTGCGTCATTTTCTGGATGCGGGCTTTCAAAGCAGCGGCCTGGATATCAATCAGCCGATGCTGGACCTCGCGCTGCAGCGTTGCCCGGAGGCAACCTTCTCTCAGCAGGACATGTGCGGCTTCAGCGCCACGCAGCCGCTCGATTTGATCACCTGCTTTCTCTACTCAGTCCATTACAGCGGTAGCATCGAACGGCTACGCGCCTGCATCGCCAGCGTTCATGCCGCGCTGGCTGATGGTGGCGTGTTCTGCTTTAACGCAGTGGACAAAAGCCAGATCGACAACAGCTCATTTGTCTCTCACTCAGTGCGCCAACACGACGCCACCTTCTGGTTCAGCTCTGGCTGGTATTACGCAGGGGAGGGTGAACAACAGCGGCTGCGCCTGCGCATCGAGCGCACCGACGCGCAAGGCATCCAACTCTGGAAAGACGAGCACCCGATGGTCGCCGTGACCTTCGGTGAGCTGCTTGAATTGCTTGAGCCATATTTTGAGGTGCAGCTGCTGGAGCACGATTACCAGCGGCTGGTGCCGTGGAATGGGACATCCGGGAATGCGTTGGTGGTGGCAGTGAAGCGCTGAGCTAGCAGACAATTGATCGTTCCCACGCTCCGCGTGGGAATGCCTGCTCGGACGCTCTGCGTCCTGTTGCTGGCATAGTTGGCGAGCACAAAAAAGCCCAGCATTTGCTGGGCTTCTTTCTGGGGGCTGAAGGATCAATCCCAGGTCAACGCACCGCCAGTTTGATACTCGATCACGCGGGTCTCGAAGAAGTTTTTCTCTTTCTTCAGATCCATGATCTCGCTCATCCAGGGGAAGGGGTTGGTGGCGCCCGGGTATTCCTCTTTCAGGCCGATCTGGGTGAGGCGGCGGTTGGCGATGAATTTGAGGTAGTCCTCCATCATCGCTGCGTTCATGCCCAGTACGCCGCGGGGCATGGTGTCGCGGGCGTATTCGATTTCCAGCTGGGTGCCCTGCAGGATCATCTGAGTCGCTTCATCCTTCATGGCGGCGTCCCACAGGTGCGGGTTTTCGATCTTGATCTGGTTGATCACGTCGATGCCGAAGTTCAGGTGCATGGACTCGTCACGCAGGATGTACTGGAACTGCTCGGCGGTGCCGGTCATCTTGTTGCGGCGGCCCATGGACAGGATCTGGGTGAAGCCGCAGTAGAAGAAGATACCTTCCAGTACGCAGTAGTAGGCAATCAGGTTGCGCAGGAACTGGCGGTCGGTTTCCGGGGTGCCGGTCTTGAACTCGGGGTCGGAGATCGAGCGGGTGTACTTGAGGCCCCAGGAGGCCTTTTTCGCGACGCTCGGGATCTCGTGGTACATGTTGAAGATCTCGCCTTCATCCATGCCCAGCGACTCGATGCAGTACTGGTAGGCGTGGGTGTGGATCGCCTCTTCGAAGGCCTGGCGCAGAATGTACTGGCGGCACTCGGGGTTGGTGATCAGACGGTACACGGCCAGTACCAGGTTGTTGGCAACCAGGCTGTCGGCGGTAGAGAAGAAGCCCAGGTTACGCTTGACTATGCGACGCTCGTCTTCGGTCAGGCCGTCGGTGCTCTTCCACAGGGCGATGTCGGCGGTCATGTTGACCTCTTGCGGCATCCAGTGGTTGGCGCAGCCGTCGAGGTATTTCTGCCAGGCCCACTCGTATTTGAAGGGTACGAGCTGGTTAAGGTCGGCGCGGGCGTTGATCATC
>DBHE01000130.1 GCA_002296055.1 Pseudomonadaceae bacterium UBA836 | reverse complement strand
CTAGGAAATCCGGGGCGATTCACCTTGTTAAAGCCAGGCAAGGAGATTGTTTCAGAGTACTTATTGTCATTGATTAATACTGATGCATTGCAGCGTCAATTTGTTTCCTCAGGAAACTCTTCTGCTCAGGCTGGGCTTTATTTGGGGAAAATAAAGGAAATCATGGTTCCTGTACCTGGCTTAAAAGAGCAGCTCCGATTTAAAGAAATCGTCAATTTTGTCAAAGAAAAGGGCTGCGGCAAAAACTGAGTGCAACACCTGACCTTTCCGGTATGGTGCTGCCCCTATGTCTTATTCCGAACTCAGCGTTGAAGAACGCGCCACCATTCAAATCGGCCGTGCGCAAGGGTTCAGCCTGCGCAAGATTGCTTGCTTGATCACCCGATCCCCTTCGACTATCAGCCGGGAGCTGCGCCGCAATCGAGATGTCTGTGGCGGCTACTCGGCCCGCACGGCCCAGCAGCAGATGCAGGCCCGCCGTCAGGTGTGTCGACCGAAGCGAAAGCTGTTGCCGGGTGGTGAGCGCTTCGAGTTGGTGGCGCATATGCTGCGTGAGCGTTTGTCTCCCGAGCAGATTGCCGGCAAGCTGCGCAGCATGAACATTCCCAGCCTCAGAGATGCCTACGTCTGTCGCGAGACGATCTATAACGCGATCTATGCCCTGCCGGTCGGTGAACTGCGCAAGGAATTGATCATCTGCCTACGCCAAAGCAAGACGACACGCAGACCGCGTTCTGGCGGTGTGGATCGGCGCGGGCAGATTCCCGAGATGGTCAGCATTCATGCGCGTCCGCCGGAGATCGAAGACCGGCTGATGCCTGGGCATTGGGAAGGCGACCTGATCAAGGGCAAGGCCAATGCCTCGTGTGTAGGCACGCTGGTGGAGCGAACCAGTGGCTACCTGATGCTGGTGAAGATGAACGACGCGACGGCGACCTCGGCGATGGAAGGCTTCAGTGCGGCGCTCAATGGCATGCCGCTGGCGATGCGCAAGAGCATGACCTACGACCAGGGACGGGAGATGGCGCGGCATGCCGAGATCACCCAGAGAACCGGTGTGGCAATCTACTTCTGCGACCCGCACAGCCCTTGGCAGCGCGGCAGTAACGAAAACATCAATGGCCTGATCCGCCAGTACCTGCCCAAAGGCACAGACCTGTCGGTACACAGCCAGGAAGAACTGAATGCCATCGCACTACAACTGAACATGCGTCCGCGTAAGCGCTTCGACTTCAAGTGCCCCATCGAAGTGATGGGTGAGGTGATGCAGAAGGCCATGGCTATGCGGCATGATGCTACTGCTTCAATTCAATGACCGTGTTGCACTCAGCTCCTGCAACCGCCAAGTTTTCCTCAAAAATTAATGGCGGAAATTTAGAGTCGGATTTTGTTTTAAGCCTCAGCCAAAAGGCCTTCTCCGGCCAGTTGTAGATAAGGAAATCCCCATGCGCCTCAAGTTCGTCAAGCTCAGCCATTTTCGTGGTTATCGCACCACCACGGTTATCCCCATCGACGAAGCCATGACCGGTAGCGTCGGTCGTAATGACGATGGCCAAACTATCGGTCACGGCCGAAGCGGGTCAGCGGAAAGGATGAGCATATAGATGGGCATTGTGAGCGCCAGCCACCTTGCGGACATCTCACCAGCCAGCACTTGGAAATAAGCTCTCACTTCACGTCGGCCGGGATTGAGGTCGTCACAATCCAGCTAGATCTGCCTCCTCCAATAAGTGCCGCACAAATCCCGGCGGGTGCAGATTTCCGGGAGGTTTGCGCCAGATCAGTTGGAGACGCTTTTCAAGCCCCGGGATGGGAAGAGCTACCAGCGCGCCACTGCGAACTTCGTCTTGTACTGCGGAAGCCATCACCAACGACACGCCGAGTCCCGCCCTGACCGCTTGTTTGACTGCCTCGGTGCTGCCTAGCTGCATACCGCTGCGAGGCACGCCCAGCTCGCCAAAGTATTCGGTCAGAAGCCGTCCGGTACCGCTACCCGGTTCACCTCCCAGCATCGGCAGGTCCACCAGACGATCACGTTCTATGCACCCTGCTTCAGCCAGCGCATGGTCGGGGCTGACGATAAGCACCAGCGGCTCGACCCGCCAGAGGCGGTGTTCGAAGTCGGGGTGAGGTAGCCACCATTCCATGATCGCGGCGTCGAGCTGGCCCGCCAGTAGCTGGTCGGCCACATCCGGGTTGGCGGCGATGCGCAGATCCACCTCGCCCCTCTCATTTGCGGTCGTCAGATAGCTGCGCACGAATGGCTGGAGAAGGTAGGTGCCGATGTTGGAGCTAGCCCCGACGCGCTCACGATTGCCATGCAGGGCTTCTAGCGCCCGGGCGTGCATGTCGAGCAAGGCGGTCGCATGCGGCATGAAGGCCAGCGCCCGTGTGGTAGGCTGGCAGCCGCTACGACTGCGCTGCACCAGCGTTACGCCGACCTGCTCTTCAAGCTTCTGCAAGTGCTGCGACACCGTCGGCTGGGCCAGCCCCAACGCCCTCGCCGCGCTCTGAAAACTGCCTGTTTGAACGATCGCTACCAGGCTCTTCAGCCAGACCGGATTCAACATGAGGCAGGCTCGGCCTGGGGCAGACGGTTCGCAGCGTTGATTGGGCGCGCACCTGCCAATGCCTGGATGATGTTCTGCGCTGCACAACGTTCAATCTCCAGGCGCACCGCGCGCACTGCCGACCCTATGTGCGGAGTGAACAGCGTATTCGGATGCGCGAGCAGCGCAGGATCGATCAGCCGCGGCCGGTCCGCGCGAGCCCAGTCTTCCATTTCGAATACATCCGCCGCATACCCGCCGAGCTGGCCTCGCTCAAGCGCCGCGAGCACGGCGGCTTCATCCACTACCGAACCACGACAGGGGTTTACAAGCAGAGCGCCCGGCCGTACGAGGGCAAGCAGCTCGGCGTTGACCAGATGCTGGGTATCGGCATTCAAGGGAAGCGCCAGCAGGATGAAGTCCGAGCTGGCGAAGAGTTCGCTGCACGCCACCTGGCGCAGGCCGAGCCGTTGCTCGGTGTGTGTATCCAGAGCCTTCGCCTCGTGGTACTGCAGGGTCGCGCCCCATCCCTGCAAGCGCTCAGCCATGGCCAGTCCGATGGCGCCCATGCCAAGGATGCCGACCGTAGCGTTATCCAGCCCCGTGCCGTAGAACTGTGGTTGCCAGCCCTGGAACTCGCCAGAGCGGACGAACGCATCTGCTGCGCGCAGATGCCGCCCCAGCCCCACCGCCAGTCCGATCGCCAGCTCGGCAGTCGGGACGGTCAACAGATCAGGCACGAAGGTCAGCCAGACCCCGCGGGCAGTACAGGCGTCCACATCGAAATTGTCGAAGCCCTTGAGCGCGCAGCCGACTACACGCAGCTCAGGGCAGACTTGAAGAAAGTCTGCATCGACCCGATCGGGCATGAACGCCATCATCGCCTGAGCATCGCGGCAGCGGCGTAGAACTTCCTCGCGCGTCAGCGTGCTGTCGGTCTGGTTGGTCACCAGCTCGCAATGTGGCGCCAGCAGTTGCAGGATCTCATCGTGTACCCGGTGAGTTATAACGAGTTTCGGCAGCATGGTTTCTCCTATTTGAAACGTTTGCGCAGCACGCCACTGAAGGCGTCTACCAGCGTGACCATGGCCAGGATGACCAGCAGGATTGCTGCGACCTCCTGGTACTGCATGATGCGCAGCGAGCCCATGAGTTCGAAGCCGATACCGCCGGCGCCGACCATGCCCATCACGGTGGAGGCGCGAAAGTTGTATTCCCAGCGGTAGATCGCCACGTCGGCGAACTGCGGCGTCACCTGTGGCAAAACCGCGTGCAGCAGCACTTGCATCGGCGTAGCCCCCGCAGCCCGAGCGGCTTCCACCGGCGCTTCGTCGACGTGCTCGATGGCCTCGGCGAAGAACTTGCCGACCATGCCGATCGAATGCAGACCCAGCGCAAGCACGCCTGGCAAGGCGCCGAATCCTACGGCTGCAACGAAGATGATGCCCATGATCAGCTCCGGCACCGACCGCAGGGCATTGAGCAGCACCCGGGCAACACCGAATACCAGGGGGTGCGGCGCCGTGTTACGGGCGGCGATGAAAGCCACCACCAGCGAGAACACCACTGCGATGGCCGTACCGGCGATGCTCATCGCCAAGGTGTCGATCAACGGGCGAATCCAGCTTCGATAGCCCGAAAAGTCTGGCGGCATCGCCTCGCCTGCCAGGGTCGCGATGGAGGGCAGGCCGTTCAGCAGCGTGGTGGCATCGAGCAGCCCCACGTACCAGCAGGCCAGCAGTACCACTCCGAGTATAATCGCCACCTGCCCCAGCTGGCGCCACCAACCGAGGCCGAAGCCTCGAAGGATGTGCTCGCGTTGCTCTGCAGGCAGCGCCTGCACGTCATGATGAGTAGACATATCGGTGCTCACATCGTGGCGAAGTCGAGGCCGAGCAGCGATCCCATGTTGCGAATCACATCGTAGTCGGCGTCGGTGATTGGCGCGAAGGCCTCGGCTTTGAAGTTGCGCAGCACTTCGGGATCGTCGATACCGACGAATACATCCCGCACCTTGGTTTTCAGCTCGGGGCTCAGGTTCGAGCGCATCGCCCAGGGGTATTGGGGATATTCGCCGCTGTAACCAAGTACTTTCACCTTGCTCGGATCGATTAGGCCACGTTCGGCTACTTGATTGAAAATTACCTCCGACAGCCCACCCGCATCGGCGTTTCCGTTCGCCACGTTGACGGCAACGGCGTCATGCGTGCCCACAAAATGTTGTTCGTAGTCCTGCCCACCCGTCAGCTCGGCCGTCTCAAGAAGCACGGTTTTGGGAATCAGATGGCTGGACGTCGATGCCCGGTCACCATAGGCCATCTTCTTGCCCTTAAGGTCGGCATACTCATTCACGCCTGACGCGACATTGGCGATGATCACCGAACGATAGGTCGGCTTGCCGTCGATGACCATGGCAGCGAAGGGCTCGATGTCGCTTTTGCTTTTGGCCATGACGTAGGACAGCGGACCAAAATATGCCAGGTCGATACGGCCAAAGCGCATCGCCTCGATCATCGAGGAATAGTCGGTGGTCACGATCAGCTGCACCTTCTTGTCCAGATGCTGTTCCAGGTAATCCTTCAGCGGCTGGTTACGCTTGATCAGCTCGGAGGCGTTTTCGTCCGGCAGCAGGGCAACTTTCAGTACATCTGGATCGGCATCGGCCGCTACGGCGGACAAACTTGAAACAGCGGACAGCAAGCAAGTCAATAAGAGCGCGGATAAGCGTTTCATCGGGACATCTCCAGTGAAGGTTCGAGCATGACAGGTGGTTCAGCCGGAGCATTCGCTGGCTGAGTCGTAGAGCGGCCTGCATAGATGCGCTCAAGCTGCGCATCGGTGAGTTCCGAGGGCGCGGCATCGAAAGCGATCTGAGAATCGGCCAGCCCGACGACGCGATCGGCGAAGCGGCGGGCATATTCGAGTTGATGCAGCGAAACGATGGCGGTGATGCCGTCTTCCTTACAAATGTCGCGCAGCAGTCCGAGAACGCGGACCGAGGTTGCCGGGTCGAGGCTGGCTACCGGCTCATCGGCCAGAATGATCGCCGGCTGCTGCGCTAACGCACGCGCGATGCCTACCCGCTGCTGCTGGCCACCGGACAGTTTGTCCACTCGGCTCAGCGCCTTGTCTGCCAGCCCGACCCGGGCGAGGCAACTGAGTGCAATCTCCTGATCGGCACGCGGCAAAGGAAACAGCGAGCGGAGCGTGCTGTGAAAGGCCAGCCGGCCGGTCAGCACATTAGCCAGTGCGCTTTGACGTTCGATCAGCTGGTGGTGCTGAAAGATCATGGCGGTACGCCTACGGTGCTGACGCAAGGCCGAGCCGCTGCCGAGCTCACCGAGTTCGCTGGTGACGCTGCCGCCAGTGGGCGTGACGAGTCGATTGAGACTACGGAGCAAGGTCGACTTGCCCGCGCCCGAGAGACCAAGCAGCACGGTGAACTCACCACGCCGGAATGCAACCGAGGTATCGCGCAGGGCGGTCACGCCGCCTGGGTAGACGACGCTCAGCCGGTCGACCCACAGCACGGCGTCCTGTATCGGGTGGGGTGTCATATTATCACCTTTTGCAATTTTACGGGCCGCAGAATTGCGGTTCGCAATGCATAAGGTAGGCATTTTTTGTTAATTCACTGCTTCAGAATGATGACGATTCAATGAAAGCTGTGGATTTCCTCGCGAGAGCGAGAATGGCTAGGTCGACAGGCCAAATTTGTTCTCAGCGCATCAAAATCATTCAAGACCGCAGCAGAGAACCCTGTCATTCATACAACCAGGCGGCGGCGTGTACTCAGCACGTGGACGCAGCTATAGGTATGAACCGCTCCATCGGAGATACAGCTGCCCGTGTTTTTTCATCGCAGTTTTACTCGGCAATTGGTTTTGGGAAGTCAGTACCAGTCGCTTTTGAGCAGGCTAGAAATGCATTGATGCTTGAAGGCATACCTGAAAGCTCAACTCCAGTGCTTTACTTGCGAGAAGGGGTAGAGGCGGATGATTTGATATTGGTTAAGCCCAGAGAAAAACTACGATCGGCTCTATAAAGAAAATAGCCATTTAACTATTTGCTACCTACGCGGGCGTGAGGCAGAGGGCCGTTACAACAACCCGAACGAAGTGTGGCATCCCCGAGTGTGCTCTGTATCTATCAGGAAAAGTAGGGCAAGACTAGTCCGGCTGGGGCCTCATGTGAAAGGCGCTCCTTTGCTCTTATCGGAGGTGTTGTTTGGGCAAGGCATGGACCCGGAGGGCAATACTCAAAATCCTCGCTGCTGCGTAACGCGCAAAAATCATTGGGCACCGTATGGGCACATTTTGGGCACACGGCTTTTTTCCAGCTTTTTCAATGCTGGAGGGCAGAGGTCATTCTTGCGAGGTGTTTTGGAAGGGCGAGTGAGTATTTATTTTCTGTAGCCGCCGATTTGGGCACAAGATAAGAGAGCTCGGATGCTCGTAAGCTATTGATTCTAAAGAGAAATGGCGCACCCGACAGGATTCGAACCTGTGACCCCCGCCTTCGGAGGGCGGTACTCTATCCAGCTGAGCTACGGGTGCATATAAGTAATGCGAGGTCATTTTGACCTTTAGCCGCACCGTGGCACAAGGGGCTGAGTATTGCCTTCGGAGGGCGGTACTCTATCCAGCTGAGCTACG
>DBHE01000118.1 GCA_002296055.1 Pseudomonadaceae bacterium UBA836 | reverse complement strand
ATCAAGCTCGTCAAGCGAGCTGTAACTGATAACCAGCCGGCCCTTGCCTCGGGCGCCGTGCTGCAACTTCACATCGGCCCCCAGACGCTCGCCCAGGTCCTGTTGCAGACGCTCCACGTCGGGGTTGGTGCGCTGTTGTGTCGCATCCCTTCTGGGGTTCAGCCACTGGCGTACCAGCGCTTCGGTCTGACGAACGGTCAGCCCTTTGGCGACCACCTGGCGTGCTGCGGTGGTCTGCTGCTCCGCCGGCAAGCCCAGCAATGCACGGGCATGGCCCATTTCCAGATCGCCACGCTCAAGCATCAGCTTGACGTCTTCGGGCAGGCTCATCAGGCGCAGCAGGTTGGTGATGCTGACCCGTGATTTGCCGACGGCGTCAGCCACCTGCTGCTGGGTCAGTTCAAATTCCTGCTGCAGTCGTTGCAGGGCGATGGCTTCCTCGATCGGGTTGAGGTCCTCGCGCTGGATGTTCTCGATCAGCGCCATGGCGATGGCAGCTTCATCCGGCACTTCGCGGATCACCGCCGGAATGCTGTCCAGACCGGCCAGCTGACTGGCGCGCCAGCGGCGCTCACCGGCGATGATCTCGTAACGGCCTTCGCTGATCGGGCGCACAACGATGGGCTGCATCACACCCTGGGCGCGAATCGACTCGGCGAGCTCTTCGAGCGCCTGCGGGTCCATGTCCCGGCGAGGCTGATACTTGCCGCGCTGAACCAGATCTACCGGCAGTTCCTTGAGGATCTGATCCTGGCTGTCGTTCTCGCTGGCCGCGCCGGCGCCTGCACTCAGCAGTGCGTCCAGTCCCCGTCCCAAGCCGCGCTTCTTGCCCGCCATGCTCGTTGTCCTTGTCGTCAATCGTTCAAATCGGTAACGGCAGCCGCCTTGGCTGCCTGCTTGCTGCGACGTACCACCTCGCCGGCGAGCGCCAGATAGGCAACAGCGCCACGCGACTGCTTGTCATACGCCAGCGCGGGCATGCCGAAGCTGGGCGCCTCAGCCAGACGCACGTTGCGCGGAATCACGGTCTGGTAGAGCTTATCGCCAAAATGCGCGCTGAGCTGGGCCGATACATCCAGCGTCAGGCTATTGCGCGGGTCGTACATGGTGCGCAGAAGACCTTCGATCTGCAGGCTCGGGTTAAGCACCGAGCTGATCCGGCTGATGGTGTTGACCAGCGCGGACAGACCTTCCAGCGCGTAATACTCGCACTGCATCGGAATGACTACCCCGTCGGCGGCGACCAGGCCGTTGACGGTCAGCATGTTCAACGACGGCGGGCAGTCGATCAGGATGAAGTCGTAGTGCTCGCGCGCATTGACCAGCGCGTAGCGCAGCCGGCTCTCTTTCATCTTGATATTGATCAGCTCAACTTCGGCGGCGGTCAGGTCGCCGTTGGCCGGCAGCAAATCATAACCGCCGTGCTCCGAGCGGCAGACCGCGTCGGCAAACTCGCACTGCCCGGTCAGCAGCTCATACACCGAGTTGTCCAGGTTGGCCTTGTCGATGCCACTGCCCATGGTCGCGTTGCCCTGGGGGTCGAGATCGATCAGCAGCACCTTGCGCTTGGTTGCGGCCAGCGAGGCGGCGAGATTGATCGTGGTGGTGGTCTTTCCCACACCGCCTTTCTGGTTGGCAATTGCCAGCACCTTGCCCACGTATGACCCCCTTGATCTCAGCCCTGATTCATCCGTCGCAGTATCAACAGATGGCGGCTGCCGACGCAACCGGGAACCTGCAATTGTGCACTGCTCTCGAGCTGGAAGTCGACCGGCATGGCGGCCAGTTCGTCCTCCGGATACACGCCCTTCATGGCCAGCCAACGGGTATCCGGGCTGCCCAGGTGACGGGTCAGGTGGGTGAAATCAGCGAGGGAGGCAAAGGCCCGCGAGGTGATGCCGTCAAACGGCTGCTCGACGTTGAATGCCTCCACCCGGCTGTTGACCACCTCCAGATTGCTCAACCCCAGTTCGGTTTTTACCTGGGTGAGAAAGCGGGTCTTCTTGCCATTGCTGTCGAGCAGGGTGAAACGGCGGGCAGGAAACATGATCGCCAGCATCACACCGGGCATGCCACCGCCGCTACCGACATCCAGCCAGCGCTCGCCGCGAATGTGGGGCAGGATGCTCAGGCTGTCGAGCAGATGACGGCTGACCATCTCGTCCGGGTTGCGCACCGCGGTGAGGTTGTAGGCCTTGTTCCACTTGTTGAGCAAGGTCAGGTAAGCCAGCAGTTGCTCTTGCTGATCTTCGGTCAGATCGATACCCAGTTGTCGCGCGCCGTGAGCCAGCTCAATTGCGTGTTGCCCCATCGCGCTCATGCCTCCTTGGCCAGACTGCCGCTGCCCAGGGCATTGCGTTTTTTCAGGTGAATCAGCAACAGGCTGACCGCCGCCGGGGTCACCCCCGGTATACGCGAGGCTTGGCCCAGCGTCTGCGGCCGCACATCCGCCAGCTTGCCGCGAATCTCGTTGGACAGGCCGTTCAGGCTGGCGTAGTCCAGATCCTCCGGCAGACGCGTCTGCTCGTGTTGGCGCAGGCGATCGATTTCTTCCTGCTGCCGCTCGATATAACCGGCGTACTTGGCCTGAATCTCAACCTGTTCGGCGGCATCGGCCTGCACGTCGCTGCCGCCGGTCAGAGCGACCAGCGCGCTGTATTCCACTTCCGGCCGGCGCAGCAAGTCGAGCAGGCTGTACTCGTGGGTCAGCGGCGTGCCGTACTGGGCGCTGTAGGCCTGGCCCTGGGCACTGCCCGGCTGCACCCAGGTGCTGCGCAGACGCTGGGTTTCCTGCTCGATGGCTTCGCGCTTGGCGTTGAACGCCGCCCAGCGCGCATCGTCAACCAGCCCCAGCTCGCGGCCCTGTTCGGTCAGGCGCAAATCGGCGTTGTCTTCACGCAGTACCAGGCGGTATTCGGCACGCGAGGTAAACATGCGATAGGGCTCGCGGGTGCCCATGGTGATCAGGTCGTCGACCAGTACCCCGATGTA
>DBHE01000035.1:855-5670 GCA_002296055.1 Pseudomonadaceae bacterium UBA836 | reverse complement strand
ACCAGAACGGTTTTCTGTACCCCGGTTAAAGCCATCCAGCCACCTCGATGTAGTGGTCCAGCAGCAGGGCCACAAACAGCCACAGCAGGTACCACAGGGAGTATTTAAAGGTCTTGATGGCCGCGTGCGGGCGGCTGTTGCGCAGCAGGGCAATGGCCCAGTCGATAAAGCGCAGGCCCAGCACCACCGCGGCCACCAGATAGAGCGGGCCGCTCATGTGGATCACAAAGGGCAGCAGGCTCACGGCCAAGAGCATAAAGGTATACAGCAGAATATGCAGCTTGGTGTAGTGCTCGCCGTGGGTAACGGGCAGCATGGGGATATTGACCTTGGCGTACTCGGCCTTGCGGTGAATCGCCAGGGCCCAGAAGTGCGGCGGCGTCCAGGCGAAGATGATCAGCACCAGCAGCAGGCCACCGGCGTCGATCTGCCCGCTTACCGCTGTCCAGCCCAGCAGCGGTGGTGCCGCTCCGGCCAGCCCGCCGATGACAATATTTTGCGGCGTGGCGCGTTTGAGAAAGGCGGTATAGACCAGCGCGTAGCCCAGCAGCGAGCCCAGGGTCAGGACGGCGGTCAGAGTGTTGGTCCAGGACAGCAGCACGGCCAGTCCGGCGCTGCCCAGCAGCATGGCAAAGAGCACGGCGTTCAGCGGTGCGACCCGGCCCTGGGCCAGTGGGCGGCGCTGGGTGCGGGCCATCTGGATATCGATACGTCGGTCTACCACATGGTTGATGGCTGCTGCCGAGCCCGCGCACAGGGCAATGCCGAGGTTACCAAGTAGCAGAGTGCTCCAGGGTACCGCGCTGTCACTGGCCAGCAGCATGCCGATGGCCGAGGTGATGATCATCAGCGCAACCACCTTGGGTTTGGTCAGCTCCAGATAGTCACGCCAGCCGGCCTGCGCAGCTACTGCATGGGTAATGCTAGCCATGGTCCGTCCCCCTGTCGGCGCGTTTAGCGCACCTGTGTTGTTGTTCTCGCAGTATGGTTGCCAAGTAGTGGGCCTGCCAGTTTGGGGCGCGGTTTGGCGACCAGTCGAACCCGTGCCGGCGCAGGCGCGCGCAGTCGGTAGGCAACCGACACCGTGCACAGCAGCAGTAAGGCCGCCATGCCGTTATGCGCGACGGCAATGGCCAGCGGCAGGGCGGCCAGCACATTGGTGATGCCCAGGCTGACCTGGACGACCAGCGCCAGACTCAGCAGAGTAGCGAGGCCGCGCAGGTGCGCCCGCCAGAGCTGCCAGCCCAGCAGCAGTACCACCAGGGTGGTAACCAGCGCGCCAAGGCGGTGGGTGAAGTGGATCGCGGTGCGACCGGGCCCTTCGAGCATGCCGCCCAGGTAATTCGGCCCTATCTCCTGATGCAGCAGATTGAAGCCGGTGTGAAAGTCCATTTCCGGCCACCATTCACCGTGGCAAGTGGGCAAGTCGATGCAGGCCACCGCCGCGTAATTGGTGCTGGTCCAGCCGCCGAGCATGATCTGCACAATCACCACCGCCATCGTCACCTTGGCCAGGGTGCGCAGGCGCGCCAGTGCGCGCGTTGGCGTCAGGGCAGGTAGCCGACCGGACAGCCGCAACACCAGCAGCAACAGCAGGCTCAGGGTGGTGAAGCCGCCCAGCAGGTGCGCGGTGACCACCTGCGGCCAGAGCTTGAGAGTCACGGTCCACATGCCGAACAGGGCCTGACAGACCACCAGTGCCAGCAGGCCAAGGCTGAGGCCGGTGGGATAGTCGGGATTGCGGCGTTGGCTGATGCCGATCACCGCCAGGGTCAGGATGACCAGGCCAAGGGCGCCGGCCGCGTAGCGGTGAATCATCTCGGCCCAGGCCTTGAAGGCTTCTACCGGGTCATCCGGAAAGCGCAGCTGCGCCGCCTCCAGCGCATGATCACTTTGCGGCACGGTAAGAAAGCCATAGCAGCCGGGCCAGTCCGGGCAGCCGAGGCCGGCGTGGACCAGCCGGGTGTAGGCGCCGAGAATGACCACTACAAAACAGAGCACTAGCGCTGCCAGAGCGAGAGTGTAGCCGGGTTTGCGCATGGCTTAGCCCACCTTGGAGAGTTTCAGCAGACGCTTGAGGTCATCCAGCAGGTCTTTGCCTGGCTGGCTGGCACTGTGATGCAGCACCACGCGGCCCAGCGGATCGACCAGCCACAGTTGCGGGCCGATCAGCCAGCTGTCGGGCTGGGTCTGCAGGCTTTTCAGGTAGGCGTTGCTGTCAAAGGTGGTGCGCTCCAGGCGCGGAAACTGTGCCTCCAGCGCGGCAATCTCGTCGGCGCGCAGCGCCACCGGTGACGCCAGTACATGGGTCACGCGCTCGGCCTCGCGACCGACCGCCACGTTGATCTGTCGCGCCTCGTGGACCAGTGCCATGCATTGGCGCTCGCACGCGCCTGTATGGGTGACCAGCAGGCGCCACGGCGCGCCATAGCCGACCGGGTCTTCAGCGAGCTGCCAGTCGCTGGTCTGGATCGCGGGCTCTACCAGCGCAGACTTGTTGGCGTGGCCTTCCGGCATGCCAATATCCAGCTGGGCCATCAGCGCCGCCAGCGCAATAGGCCCCACCACCACAGCAATGATGGCGAGCAGCTTGAGTTGGCCCCTTGGGCGCGACGGGCGTTGTTCGGATTCGGTCAGGCTCATCATTGTTATTCCCCCGAGATCGACGTGCTATTGAGGCCGAAAACCGGCCCAGAGAAACAGAGCGAGCAGTGCCGCCGCCAGGCTGAACCACTGCACCGCGTAGCCGGTATGCCGGCTGGCACTCATGGGCAGCGCCGGCCAGTCCAGCGTCAGTGCGGCGCTGCCGATATTGGTCAGGCGGGCGCTCCAGTTCAGCAGTGGCAGTGCTGATTGGGCGCGCAGGGCATCCAGATCCAGCTGAGCGACCACGCAACTGCGCTGATCCGCGTCGCAGGCGCGTCTGCCCGGCCGCCAGCCGGCGCTGCTGGCGGGCAGCTTTTCTGCCTGCAGCTGCAGCCTGCCCGGCGGCGTGCTGATGTGTGGCGGCTGGCGCCGGTCCGGCCAAGGTAGCCAGCCGCGATTGACTAGCAGCCAGTCCCCGCTGTCTGCCTTAAAGGCTTGCAGTACCTCCACGCCGGCAGCTCCGTTGCGGGTGCGGTTGTCCAGCAACCAGATGTGGTGTGGGTCGAGTTGGCCCTGCAGGCTGAGCGGCTGCCAGTCGGCAGGAGCCTGCGTGCCGAGTTGCGCCAGTGTCTTGGCCGGTGCCTGCGCCAGGGCGTCGATATCGGCTTGCAGCTGCTGCTTCTGCTCGGCGCGCTGCAGTTGCCAGGTGCCGAGCCCGAGCAACAGCGGCAGCAGACTCAGGGTAAACACCCAGAGTGGCCAGCCGGGCGCAAAGCGGCGGCGGTGTTCCACAGCCTCAGACAGCAGCACGGGCTGCTCCGGCTATACTCAGGCCGACCATAACAACAATCAGGGGGCGGCCATGTGGCTCAAGCTGGTCATCGTGATCTTGCTGGCGCTGATACTGATCAGCCTGTTCAGTGGCTTGTTCTTTTTGATGAAAGACACGGACGGGCGCGGCCGCCTGGTAACGGCATTGAGTGTGCGCATCGGCCTGACAGTGCTGCTGATGGCGCTGATTGCCTGGGGCTTCTGGGCGGGCCAGCTGACCTGGCACGCGCCCTGGTTGCATTGACTCAGCACACATCATGGCCGCCGCTCAGAATATGTAGACGAAGATAAACAGCCCAACCCAGACCACGTCCACGAAGTGCCAGTACCAGCTGGCGGCTTCAAAGCCGAAGTGCTGCTGGGGGGTGAAGTGGCCCTTGGCGATACGGATCAGCATGATCGCCAGAATCAGCGTGCCCATGGTCACGTGGGCGCCGTGGAAACCGGTCAGCATAAAGAAGGTGGCACCGTAGATGCCGGAATTCAGGGTCAGCCCGAGGTCGTGGTAGGCGTGTTGATACTCCAGCGCCTGCAGCACCAGAAAGACGGTACCCAGCGCGACGGTCAGGCCCAGCCAGGCCTTGGTGGCGCCGCGCTTGTCTTTGCGCAGGGCGTGATGGGCAAAGGTGACGGTGACGCTGGAGGAAATCAGCAGCAGGGTGTTGATCAGCGGCAGTTGCCAGGCGCTGATAACCTCGCTTGGCCCCGGGAAGGTCTTTGGATCCGGGTTGACCATCAGCGGCCACTGGTAGGTGAAGTCTGGCCAGAGCATGTTGGCCAGGCCCTTGTCGCCCTCACCGCCCAGCCAGGGGCCGGCAAAGGTGCGCACGTAAAACAGCGCACCGAAAAAGGCGGCAAAGAACATCACTTCCGAGAAGATGAACCAGCCCATGCCCATACGGAAGGAGCGATCCATTTGCGGGCTGTAGAGGCCCTCGTGGCTCTCTTTGACCACGTTGCTGAACCACCCGAACATCATCCAGGCGGTCATCAGGGCGCCAGCAAAGAACAGCCAGCGGCCCAAGCTACTACCCGCTCCGGCGCTGTCGCCATTGATCATGCTGCCGCCGCCAAACACCAGCAGCAGCAGGGCTATCGAGGCAATGATCGGCCACTTGCTCTGGGCCGGCACATAGTAGGTCTGATGATTGGCCATCTGTTGTTCTCCTTATACGGCAATCGTGCTCAGTGGGCCTGCGCCTGGGCGGCGGCCAGCTTGTCAGGCATTCGCTCCGATACATCAAACAGGGTGTAGGCCAGGGTCAGATGCTTGACCTGTGCCGGCACCGCCGGATCAACAATGAAACGCACCGGCATCTCGACGCTTTCCCCCGGCTGCAGCACCTGCTGGGTAAAGCAGAAACACTCGGTCTTGTGGAAGTAGGCTGCGGCAATGGC
>DBHE01000035.1:0-485 GCA_002296055.1 Pseudomonadaceae bacterium UBA836 | reverse complement strand
GCCAGAAACAGCATCTCGCGGGTTTCGCCCGGGTGCAGGCTGAGCTGTTCGGCCTCGGGGCCAAAGTCCCAGCTCATGCCTTCGGCGCGGGTGGCAACAAACTGCACCCGCAGGGTGCGGCTGTTGTCGATCTGCTCGACCTCCTGCTGGTAGGCGGTGCCGCTGGTCTTGCCGTTGATGCCCAGCGCTTCGCACATCACGTCATACAGCGGCACCATCAGGAAGCCGAAGCAGAACATGCCGAATACCGTCAGTACCAGTTTGCCGACCAGGCGGCGGTTGGTCTGTGTCTCGCTCATCGCGGCGGCCTCCGTTCACTTCACCTCGGGGGGTGTCGAGAAGGTGTGGTAAGGCGCTGGCGAGGGCACAGTCCACTCCAGCCCCTCGGCGCCATCCCAGGGGTTGGCCGCAGCCTTCTTGCCGCCCCGGATGCACTTGATGACGATGAACAGGAACAGCAACTGGGTGACGCCGAACATGAAGGC
>DBHE01000211.1:6084-28345 GCA_002296055.1 Pseudomonadaceae bacterium UBA836 | reverse complement strand
AACCATTTAATCCGCTTACCCTAACTTTTTAAGGAGTGCCAGCTGTGAGTAAGTCCATGCATAAAGTGCTCATTGTGGACAATGAGCCGCTTGTCGTCGAAGAGCTTGCCGAGTTTCTCGTCGAGCAGGGGTTTGAGTGCTGCACCTGCTTCAGTGCCAGCGACGCGATTCGGTTGTTCCACCAAGACGCGGACATTGCGGTGGTGCTGAGTGACTATCGTATGCCGGAGATGAACGGGATCGAGCTGTTCCAGCTGCTACGTAAGACGTCGCCGCGTGAACGGGTGTTCGAGGCCGTGCTGTTTACCGGTGATGCCGAGAAGGAAGATGTCATCGAGGCGCTGCGTGCCGGGGTGTCAGACTACTTCCAGAAGCCGCTTGATCTCGATGAGCTGGTGGTCGGTGTCAACCGCCTGCTGCGACGTCTCGAGCAGCGCCGCAAGGAGCTGAACGTCCACCTGATTAACGAGAAACTGCAAGCCTTGAACGCGTCCATGAGCGAGCTGTGCGAAGGTATTAGCAGCCTGCAGGAGGACGCGCCGCAAATAACCGCCGACCAGGCTGCCCGTCCCTCGGTTGCCGCAGCCAAAGGCGCGGTGCGGTATGACTTGCCCGGCTTCGACAAGCTGTCGCCGCGGCAGGTTGATGTCGCCGGCTTTATTGCCAAAGGCATGACCAACTACCAGATTTCATGCGAGCTGGGTATCTCGGAGAACACCGTGAAGCTCTATGTTTCGCAGATCTTGCGGGCGACAGGGATGCGCAATCGCACCCAGCTGGCGTTGGCGTTGGACCATCAGCAAGCCGCCGTAGTCGTGGCCTGAGCGCCGCTAAAGCCGCAGTCGGGTTTCCCCCCTGAGAACCGTCTGGCCGTCACGTTCGGCCAGAGACGGAATCTGTACGCCTAAGAATCGGATAACCGGAATGATGGCGCGCTGTTGTGCATTGCCGTCTCGGTTGTAGAAGCGTTGCAGGCAGACATGCAGTACCCGCGCAGGTTCAGCCTGGCTGTTGTCCACAGCCAGATAACCGTAGCTTTCACCGTCTCCAGCTGCGGGCAGGGGCTGCCAGTTGAGGCCGCCGCCCGGCGCGGGGCAGTTGCCCTGATACCAGTTGTCCGGTAACCAGCTTTGCTGCACCTGCAGGTCGATCTGCCGGGAGACCACAGCCGCGTACTGAGCCGCGCTGAGCGCCGGATCAACACGCACCGCGACCCGAGCGGCATCGGCGCTGACGTGCTTCAGGCTCAGGGCCAGCAGCAGGGGCAGCGCGTAGGCGATCACCGCGTACACTAGAACAAAGAACAGCATGAATACCGCCGCAAATTCGATGGATACGGCGCCCCGTTGGTGTCGGCGGACGAGTGTCATTGTTCGGGCTCCATGGGTTAGAGCGGACACGGGCGATGGCCTTAGCGCACCAGCTCGACCTGTCCGCAGTGAATGGCATCCAGGGTAACGTCGGTGCGTCCAAGCTCGACACCGACTGTCTCGGACAGCGTGCTTTCCAGTAGCTCGCCGACTGCGTTCAGGCCCGGCTTGAGTTGGTTCAGCATGGGTTGCAGCAGGGTGCACAGCACGCCGCTGCAGTCCACGTCATCTCGCCCGGTGCCGGCCAGAGCGTCGTTGTCCAACGCGCTGGTCAGGTCAATGCCGCCCGGCTTTTCCAGTAGAAACTTGGTCAGGTTGTGCTCCAGGCAGCTGTTCCAGGCCAACAGCGCGCTGAGCAGGCCGCCGCAGGAGCGGTAACCATTGTCCAGCGTGGACACGCCCACCAGGTCGAGCAGACTGCCCGGTCGGCTGTAGGCGCTGAAGGCTTCTGAAAAGCGGCCGTCGTTCCAGCTGCTGGAAGGACAGAGGGTAACGAGACAGGAAACCGGCAAGCTGTTGTTGATGGTCCAATCTTCAGCGACCAGCGGCGGTAGTAGTGGCGCCCCGTCGCTGCCCAGGGTGTCGCTGCCATTCAGTATCAGGTCGGTGACGGCGTCGGCGTCATACAGGCCGAGTTCGCTGGTCGCCTCAAGATAGCGACGCGCCAGCTGCTGGGTTTTGCTGGTGTCTGAACTGCCGGTGTAATCGGTTTGCTCTCCTGCCACCCCTTGTGGTGCGCGGAACAGGCCCGCGGCCAGGTCCAGCAGCGCGTTTAGCAGGTCATCCACGGTGTTGCCGAGTGTCAGCGGATTGCTTTGGGTCGAGCGCTGTTCCCCTGCCACCAAACCGTTAAGTTGCTCGCTGTCGCTCAGGCCGGCCAGGTGTAATTGGCCGCTCAGCACTGGCTGATTCAGCAGCGTTACCAGTTGGGTATCCTGCAACTGGGTTTGGCAGGCTGCGCTGGTGGACCATTTGAGGTCGTCATCCAGCGCGCCGACGCACATGTTCAGCAGGGCCGCGTCGACGCGGGTGTCGGCGGTGGGTGGGGTGGCCTCGCAGGATAGGCCCGTCAGCGTTGCCTGAGCGCTGATCAGATCAATCCACAACGGCAGCTGTACGCGGGTTCCGAGTACATCCTGGGTCAGCCAGCCCAGCGCGCTGCTGTCGAGGTTGTCGGTATCTATGTCCAGGTAAAGCCGTATCTGTCCGGTGTAGGCCGTGGTGCCGACCGGCCCAATGCCAACAGACGGTGGCTCGACGACACCCAGCTCAGCGTCGCCGAGCGAGGCCAGATTGAGCGCCGACACGTGCAGGCCGCGCCCTTGTACTGCGTTCATCAGGGCCACGCCGAGCAGGTCAGAGAGCAGTACCTGAGCGTCGACGGCCGCATCGACCGGATCGTTGTGGCCTAGGCCCAGAGTGAGCAGCGCCTGATCTCCGGGGGCGCCGAGCAGCGCAAAGGTGCTGTCCTCCAAGGTGCTGCCCAGGGCGTCCTCCAGTTCTGCCAGATCGAGCCGTAGTTCGGCATCATTGACCAGCGGCGTGACGGCGGCCAGCAACTGGTTGAGGTTGAGCGGCCCGACCTGGGTATTGGAGACCTGAATCAGCTCTTCGGCGGTCAGTGCTCGCAGGGCGTGCACGTTGGCGTCAACCCCGAGCTGGCGCAGCAGGCCTGAGGTGCTCAGGCTGGCGTTAGCCAGGCCGTTGGAGTCCAGTAGTCTCAGGTCTTGCAGGTCTACGCCGACCGCACGAAGCAGGCTGACTACCAGGCTATCGGCGTTCAGCCGAGCAAGCTGCGAACCTACGCTGAACGCCGCTACCGGCGCTGGCCGACGGGCGATGGCGCTGGCGCTCAGGGTCAGCTCGCGGGCGGCGTCACTGCCTAGCAGGTTGGCGCCCTGCATAAGCAGGCTGGTGGCCAGTCGCTTGCTGGCGACGACCTGCACGGCCCTACCGCTGGCATCGGCGCTGGCTGAACGAATACCGTCGTCGCTGTTGACGCGTACGCAGGTGGCAGAGACTGATTGCGTGTCGTTCGGTGCAAACTGGTTGCGACGTGCGTTCTCCACGGCAAAGGCCTGCGCCTGGTCCGGCGCCGCAGCGCAATTGCCATCGGGTAATCGCGACAGACTTTCCAGTGCGGCGGTGTCCGCCACTTTCTGCAGGCGCCGCTTCTCCAGATACAGGCGACCGCTATCCAGCGTCAGGACCATGCACAGCAGCAATAGCACGATACTCGCTGCGGCCAGCACGCTAAAGGCGCCGCGCTGGTGTCGGGGGCTGATGGATGGGTAAACAGTGTGCATCATGGCCGTCTCCCTTTGCTCAGCGCCGCTGGATGCTGGCTTCGCCGCGAATTTGCTCTGGCAGCGAGGGGATGCTTACCCCAAACGCTGAGAGCACCGGGAACAGTGTCTGCGGTGAGTTGTGCGCCACGCACACGCTCCATAGGTCACCGGTTACCCGCAGAAACTGGTCACCATAGCCGTTGCAGGGCTGTAGCCAGGCACCGGGCAGCCAGGCCTGTTCGATGCTGGAGCGGGTGTAGGTCGGGTCTGGCGCGGCCTCTGTTCCAGGCGCCTGGGTGGCCAGGGTGTCGCGCAGGGCGTTGGCTGCAATTTCCTGATAACTGGCGCTGAGCAGCAGCGGCAGGCTGTACGCCACCATCGCGTAGAAGAGCACAAAGAAGATCATGAAAAACGCGGCGAATTCGATCGCAGCGGCGCCGTGCTGTCGACGTGGGTTGCCTGTGATCCGTGGCTCTACCATAGCTGAGTATCCTGTCCCAGGGCTGCGGAGAAAGGCATAACCGGTTAGTCCGATTAACCTTGGTGCTCAGTTGGATTTATAGAGTCAGTGTCGACAGATTCCTATATTGAATTGTGACTATATCCTTGGTGGCGCTGACCTGGCTGCGGCATCTGTTGGCGTTGAATAGCGCGGGTCGAACGCCGATTTTTAAGGGCCAAACGCCTTTATTTACTAGTAACTAATGCTCAAGGAGTAGTCATGCCATAACACCAAAGTGAGAATTGTTGAGACCTCCTGCCTGCACTTCACTAGGGTTGTCAGCCGCTCCGTCCAGTCGTGTCGAAGCAGCTTCCCAATTAACAGGAGTTGGCCGATGGGCCAGGAGGGAATCATGAATATGCGCTCGGGGAATACCCCTAAACACCGTCAACTGGTCGTGCTGGCGCTGGTTGTGTCTCTGGCCGCTGCGGCCGGGTGCAGCGGCAGCTCAACCAAACGCCACTCGTCCGGCAGCGCAGGAGGCGGGTCTGGAGCGGGTACCACAGCACAACTTCAGCAGACCGTTGAAAACACGACTGAAGATACGGCGTTGAGTCCGGTTTCAGCACTGGTTGATAACGTTGTTGATGCCGAGACCGGTCTGCTTGCGCCTGTCACCAGTCAGCTGGACGCGCTCACCGGCGAAGGTGCACCACTGGAGCCAGTGGGTCAGCTGACCGGCACCTTGCTGGGCGATGATGGCGAGACCGCGCCAGTGATCAGTGCGCTTAACGGCGCCCTGACCGACGGTGAAGCAGGCACCGGTAGCGTTGACGACGCGCAGGGCCTGCTGGCGGCCGTCGCTCGCAGCGACAGCAGCCTGGCGTCCTTGGAAATGACCTCAAATGTTCTGCTTGAGCCGCGGACCGGGATGTTCTCCGGGATTACCGGACCGGTGGATTCGATCACTGGCGAGGGCGGTGCGCTTGAACCGGTGGGCGACCTCACTGCGCAGCTGATTGGTGACAACGGAGCGCTCACGCCGGTAGCTGCGCAGGTGGCTGGTGAGCTGGCCAAGTCGCCGTTGGCGCCGGTGTTCGACGGTGTTGGCGAAGGTTTGCACGAGGCCAACACCACGCTGATCCAGCTGCGGCTGGCCAGCCTTGGTCGGACCGGAGCGGTGTCTGATGCCCAGGGTACAACTGATCGCCTGCTTGGAGGCACGGCGCTTGAGCCGGGGGCTGATCTGGTCGACAACGTGATCAACCCTTATGGCGGGCTGCTTGGCGGCGTTACTACGCCAGTTGAAGGCGCTACCAGCGAGCTGGGACCGCTCGCGCCCGTTGGCCAGGCGGTTGATGGCCTGATTGGCGAGCAAGGCGCGATCACCCCGGTGGTGGTGCAGGTAAACGAGGTGATTCGCGGTATCAGCGCTGAAAGCCTGGCGGCCGGTGGTGGCATGAGCGACCTGCCTGCGACCGATGCCCTGGCAGGCTTGCAGGATCTGCTCGGTGTGCTGTCGTCCGGCGATGGCAGTGACCTGAGCGCTGTGCTGGAAACCTTGCAAGGTGGTGGCGACTTGGCCGGCGTGCTCGGTGGTCTTGGACTGGACTCCAACCCTCAGCAGCTAGGCAGTCTCACCAGCGTGCTCAATAGCTTGGGCGCTGACGGTCTCACCGCATTGCTGGGTGGCTTGCAGAACGGCGGTGACCTGACCTCGTTGCTCGGTGGTTTGGGCGGCGATACCGCGTTGCTCGGTGGCCTGACTGACGGCGGCTTGCTTAATGGCCTGCCGGCGGGTGGCTCGCTGGGCACAGCTGGTGACGGCACCGTGACCGATGTGGATGGCACTGTGACTACACTGGTTGGAGGTACTGCGCTCAATCCGGTCGGTGAGCTGGTATCCGGGGTAATCAATCCGGTGAGCGGCGCGCTTGAGCCGGTAACCGGCCCCGTCGATGGACTGACATCACCTGATGGTGCGCTGGCGCCGGTAGGCGACCTGACCAACGCGCTGATTGGCCCGCAGGACGGTGTTCTGACGCCGGTCGTGCAGCAGCTCAATGGTGCGCTGGGTGGCGCTGGCGGTGCAAACCAGGGTGGTTTGACCGGTGTGCCGGTGTTGGGTGGCGTGCTAGGTCAGTAGTCAGGAGTAGGGGCAGTCATCGCCCTCGGGTGATGACTGCCTGCAGGGAGTGTTCCAGCAGCTGCCCCTGTTCTGTGGGCAGCGTCGGATAGGGAGTAGTCATCATGCGCAAGTTGGGTTCTATTCTTCTGGCAGGATGCCTTGTCAGCCTGCCCAATGTTGTTCACGGCGCCGATCCGGCGTTCCTCAATAGCAACGATATCAACCGCCTGCTGCCACCCGAGAGCTCACCGGGTCAACGAGGTGTGGAAGTCACGCCGGGTCTGGACGCGCCGTCTACGCCAGCAGGCCGGCTGTCGCTCAACAGCACCATCGTGCTCAGCGGCGTACAACTGCAGGGCGGCACCCAGTACCCCTTTGAGCAGACCGCAGCGTTGTTCGAGCCCTTGATCGGTCAGCGGGTGAGCATCGCGCAACTGTTGGCCGTGACCGAGCAGATAACCGCGCGCTACCGGGCTGACGGCTACGCACTATCGTATGCCTATCTGCCTGAGCAGAATCTGCTGGATGGCCAGATCAGGGTGGTGCTGGTTGAGGGGTATATCGCGGACTATCAGGTCAACGGTGACCTCGGCGCAGCGGAGCCACGGGTGCGCGCTCTGGCGCAGCAACTGACAGCCGAGCGGCCGTTGACCCTGGCGACCTTTGAGCGCTACAGCACCTTGCTGGCGCAGATTCCGGGCGTGCCGGTGGTTGCCAGGGTCGCGCCTGCTGTCACTACCAATGGCGCCAGCAGAATGCTGCTGGAGGCGAAACGAAAAACCTTTGATGCCACCGCCGGGTTTGATACTGACAATGAGGATGAGGCCCAGGTGTTTCTTACTGGGTCTGCGCGCAGCCTGACACGCTGGGGGGACAACCTTGCAGTCAGTACGCTGGTGCCGCCCGGCGAGGATCGCGAGCATTACCTCAGCGTGGAATACAGCCAGTACATACACCTGGAAGGCACGCGTCTCGGGGTGTCGGCGTCGCGCTATCGCAGCGAGCCGAATGATCGCGTCACGGTAGCGGGCGTGGCTACCGAGGCCGAGCGTGACAACCGCCGCTATGGGCTGGTGCTGTCCCATCCTTTTATCCTGTCGCACTCCCAGCGACTTAGCGGCAACCTGCGGCTCTATGCCGTGGATGACAGCCGTGAATTTCATCAAAGCGTGCCTGGCGGGCCGCGTATCGCGCAGGTGGACAGTCGTATCAGGGTGCTGGCGGCAGAGTTGGACTGGCAGCAGGCAAAGGAGGGCCGTCAGCGGGCAGTGAGCGCCGGCGTCTACCGAGGGCTGGACGCGATGGGGGCCGAAAGTCGGGTGCGGGTCGTCGGTGCCGGCGAGGCGCCGGTGCATGATCTGGACTTCACGCGGGTGCGGCTGACCGGGGTCCAGAGCGATCAATACACCGATCTGCTGCAGGGCGTTATGTCGGCAACCGCCTACTGGTCTGCCGATACCCTCCCTGAGAGTGAGCAGGCCATCTTTGGTGGGCAAAACTTTGCGCGCGCCTACCCGGATGATCAGGCCAACGGGGATAAGGGCTGGGGCGTGGGTTATGAACTCAATGCCAGCTTCAGGTCTGACTCGGGCTGGCTCAAGCTGGTTCAGCCATACGCGTATGTCGATGCCGCAAAAGCCTGGTTCAATGAGTCATCTGGTCGATCAGAGCTGTCTTCCTTCGCGCTGGGCGTGCGCCTGAGCGATCAGAAACACTATCGTGTGGGGCTTGAGGCGGCCCGTCCTTTGAGTGACCCCGCGATCGATACCGGTGAGCGCAGCATGCGTTACTCCCTGTCTTTCAGCTACTGGCTCTGACCAAGGTGCAGCCACAAAAAAGGCCTCGTCGCTTAGCGCACGAGGCCTTTTTAGTTGCCGCTTTATCAGCTGCCAGGCAGTTGCTCAGTAATGCTTGAGAAGACGGCTGCGACCTTGGCGCCCAGGGGCGTAGCAACGGCGATGACGGCCAGCGAGATCAGGCCGGCGATGATGGCGTATTCGATCGCGGAAGCGCCCTCTTCGCGTTGCATGAACAGTTGAAGCTTGATGTGCAGTTTACGAAGCATGTTGTTCATTGTTGCATTCCTTTTGCTGTTGAGAGTTTGAACAAACGCTTAATAAATGTAGGTCAGCGATAACGAATGGGAAATATCGAGAAAGTATTAACCCTAACTAAGGATGTGGGCGCGACTTAATTTCTCGTATAACTCAATGCAACGGAATGCTTCATAACCTGTGGTTTGCCAAAGGTGTAGCTCGACATGGACAACGTCATTTCCCGCCCGCAACTTCCCTCCAATGCTCCGCCGCATTGCAACCTGCGTTGTTGCGATGGGTCGGCTCGTGGCTGCGATTTGGGGTGGGGCCGGCGTGACTGCACCGCCGGTTTGGTTGGCAACCCTCTGTCTGCAAGGAGTGTATCGGCATGAGTAGTCGACTGACCCTGATACTGGCTGTTGTTTTGTTGTTGGGTGCCCTGATTGCCGGGTACTGGGGTATTTCTCTTAGTCAGCCGCAAGCGCCAGCCGCGGACGTTGTGGCGCCAGCGCAGGAGCCCGCCGCACCTGTGCTTGAGGAGGTGGTCGAGCAGGTCGAGCAACGGGTGGCCGATGAACAGCGGACCGCCGTGGTTGTGCTTGCCCGTGACGTACCGGCCTGGCAGGCGCTGGAGAACGAGGATCTGCAGCTGGAGTACCTGAAAATTGCGCCGCCGGGCAGCTTCACCGAAGCCGAACAGCTGATTGGCCGGCAGGCAGGTCGTAACCTGGCGGCCGGCTCGGTGCTCACCGCAGAGAGCTTCATCGCGGGTGGCCCGCTGGCGCGCATGATTCGCACCGGCGAGCGGGCGATGGCCATCGAGGTTAACGAGGTGGTGGGCGGCGGTGGACACCTGGCACCAACCGACTATGTCGATGTGATGCTGTACCTGCGTCAGGACCAGAACAACCGGGAGCAGACTGCTCAGGTGGTGGTGCCGGCGCTCAGGGTTTTGAGTGTTGGTCGCGATCTGGGGCCGACCAACAACGGTCAGGCGGCGCAGCCGCCGGTGGACGATGACGCCGCGCGCCGTGATACGGAGAAGGTGCGCTCGGTGGTGCTGGCCGTGCCAGAAAAGCTGCTGGCGCGCCTGCTACTGGCCAGTGAAGCCGGTGACCTGCGGTTGGCCGTTCGCAGTGCTGACGAGAAACGCTTGGCCAGCTATTACGCCGGTACTGAAGGCGAGCAGGACCTGGAGCGTATTGATCGCCAATTGGTGCGCTTCCAACAGCTGGCGCTGCCGCGCGTGGCAGTGCGCAGTGGTGCACCGCGGGCGCCCGCCCGCGTGCCGGTGTTTCGTGGCAGCGACCTGTCCCAGCAAACTCCCTGACCAGCAAGGACGCAGACGACATGAACATCAACAACTCACGCATTACTTACCCTGCCCGCTGGTTACTGGGTTTGCTGTCACTGGCCTGCGCCGCTAACACCTTGGCGGCAGGCGCTTGTGACCAGCTGGAGCCGGCCGCAGCGACGCTTAATCTGGTGGCCGGGCAACAACAGGAAGTACGTCTGCCGGTCGCGGTAACACGGCTGGCCGTCGGCGACCCTGAGGTGGCGGATGTGCAGCTGACCAGTCGCACCGGTTTCTTGATTACGCCGCGTCAGGGCGGGGTAACCAGCCTGGCGGTCTGGACGGGTTGTGGCAGCGCGCCGCGCCAAAGCATGTTGTTTGTGCAGGGCAGTGCGACAGCCGCGATGACCGGCGCGGTGGCAGAGGGTGACGTCACCGGACTGATCCCCAGTCAGGTGCAGACCGACATCCGCTTTGTGGAGGTCAATCGCACCAAGTTGAAGGAAATCGGCGTGTCTATTCTAGGGACGGCCTCCAACAACACCTTGTTTGGCTCACCGGGAGCTGCGCCGGGCAGCGTACCGGTTGGCGGCGTAGGCTCGATATCGCCGAATCTGCCGCTCTCCGGGTCCGGGTTCAATATCGTCTGGGGCGGTGGTAGCAGCAAGTTCTTGGGCGCCTTGAATGCGCTGGAGAACAGCGGGTTTGCCTACACCCTGGCGCGCCCCAGTCTGGTTGCCATCAGCGGCCAAAGCGCCAGCTTCTTGGCTGGCGGACAGTTTCCGGTGCCGATTCCCAGCACCGGCAGTGATTCGCTGTCGATCGACTACAAGGAGTTCGGCGTGCGCTTGAGTCTGACGCCGACGGTCGTATCCAAAGATCGCATCCTGCTCAAGGTCGCCCCAGAGGTCAGTGAACTCGATTTCAACAACGGCATTTCTATTGCCGGCACCACCGTTCCCTCGCTCAATGTGCGGCGTACCGATACCAGTATTTCTCTGGCCAATGGCGAGAGCTTTGTCATCAGCGGCCTGATCAGTGCACGGAATGTGTCGGCGGTGGACAAGTTCCCGGGGCTGGGCGACTTGCCGGTGCTGGGGGCTTTCTTTCGCTCCTCCAGTGTTGACCGTGAGGAGCGCGAGCTGTTGATGGTGGTAACGCCCAGGCTGGTCCAGCCACTGGCGGTGGATGCGAGTCTGCCGGAGCTGCCGGGAGAGGCGCTGCGCAACTATGACCCGTCCGCGCTTGAACTGTTGTTGTTCGAGAACGGCGACTTTGATCAGCGCACGCCCCTGCTTCGCTAAGGAGAAGTTGTATGGAACACACCTTTCTCAGTTGTACCGCAAGCAATGCCGATCTGGAGTGGCTGGAAGCCGCGCTGGCGCCGCTGGGCCAGCTGCTGCGGGTTGGCGAAACCTTCGATGAGCTGCTTGGCATGCTGGACGCGACTGGCGCGTCGCTGGTGTTCATCGGTGTTGATCGTGACCATCTGACAGCCCAGTGCGCGTTGATCGAAAGTTTGATCGAGGCCCGTCCGCTGCTGGCGGTGGTGGCGCTGGGCGATGGCTTTGACAACCAGTTGGTGATTGGCGCGATGCGCGCCGGTGCCCGTGACTTTATTACCTTTGGACTGCGCAGCAGCGAAGTGCTGGGCCTGGTACGGCGGCTGACCCGGCGTTTGCCGCAACTGCCGGTAAGTCGGGACCAAGGGGCGCTGACCTTGCTCTATGGCGCACAGCCCGATCCGGACGCCGCGCTGGTGGCATCGCATCTGGCGCTCGGGTTGCAGCGCGAGCAGCGCGTTCTGTTTGTGGATCTGGGCGTGCCCCATGGCGAAAGCATGGACATCCTCGGCCTGGAAATGAACTTTGTTTTTGCCGACGCGGTGCGCAACATGCGCCGCCTGGACTCGAACCTGATCGACAGCGCCTTTACCCGTCACCCAAGCGGGCTGCGCGTGCTGCCCTTGGGGCGTGACAACACTGAGCTGGAGCACTTCAACTCTTCCGAGCTGTTCCTGCTGCTGGGAGCCTTGCGGCAAAACTTTGACCAGGTCGTGGTCAACCTTTGCGGGCAGCGTGACAGCGAGGTGCTGCGCACCTTCATCAGCAATGGTGAGGCGCTCTACTGGTACATCGACCAGAGTGTGTCCAACTGCCGTCGCAATCTAGAGTTGCTGCAAGCCTGGCGTGACAAGGGCCTGAAGATGGCCAGTGCGCGTCTGCTGGTCGACCGTTATCTGGATGGCGTTGCGCCCGACCTCAAGGCCTTGGCGCGCACCTACGAACTGCCGGTGGCTGCCTCGTTCGCGCATAGCCCTGCGGTGCGTCTGAACGTCAAGAATCAGGGACGGGCAGTGTTTGATCTGGCGCCACGTGATCCGCTGGGCAAGGCGCTCAGTCGGTTTGCCGCTACGCTGGCGCAGCCGCGCGCGGGTGCTGAGCCCGCCGCGGCCGGATCGCCTGGGCTGCTGGGCCGCTTGCTCGGGAGTGCCAGATGATGATGGACACGGTGTTTGGTGAAACCCGCAATGCCAGCGAGACGCAAAGCCTCAAGTCACGGTTGCATCGCTACCTGATTGACGTCCTTGAAGACGAGGACGAAAACCTGCTGGAGGGACAGCGCGGGCGGCTCATGCAGTTTATCGGCGACAACGTGGCGGACTTCGTGCAGCGGCGCCAGCTGGCGTTGTCGCGCTACGAGGTTGATCGGCTGACCGAAGAGCTGGCTGACGAGCTGACCGGTTTTGGTCCTCTGGAGGTGCTACTGCGCGATCCGGCGGTAACGGAAATTCTGGTCAACGGCCCGCATCGCCTGTTCATTGAACGTCAGGGGGTGTTGCACCAAAGCGACCTGCGCTTTATGGACAATCAGCACTTGCTGCGGGTTATCCAGCGCATTCTGGCGCCGATAGGCCGACGGCTGGATGAGTCATCACCGATGGTAGATGCACGGATGCCTGATGGCAGCCGGATCAACGCGGTGATACCGCCCATTGCCCTGGATGGGCCCTGTCTGTCGGTGCGCAAGTTTCGGCAGGACCTGTTGCGTAGCGCTGACCTGCTGGCCTCGCGCTCATTGAACAGCGAGATACTGGAGTTTCTGCGCCATGCCGTGGCGCGGCGTTGCAATGTCCTGGTCAGCGGCGGCACCGGCACCGGCAAGACCACCATGCTGAATCTGCTGAGCCAACTGGTCGACAGCCGTGAGCGCATTGTCACCATTGAGGATACCGCCGAGCTTCAGCTCAAGCATGACCACGTGGTGCGGCTGGAAACCCGGCCGCCGAACGCCGACGGGCATGGTGAAGTGGCCGCCCGGGATCTGGTGCGCAACGCGCTGCGCATGCGCCCGGATCGCATCATTCTGGGTGAGATTCGCGGCGTGGAGGTGCTCGATGTGCTGACGGCGATGAACACTGGCCACGATGGCTCGATGAGCACCTTGCATGCCAACAACGCGCAGGACGCCCTGCTGCGACTTGAAACCCTGGTGGGGCTGTCCGGGGTGCGGGTGGCGGAGCAAACCATGCGCCAGACCATCTGCTCGGCAATTGATGTGGTCATTCAGCTGACCCGTCAGGCGAATGGCCGGCGCTGTGTCAGCGAGGTTGTCGAGGTGGTTGGCCTGCGGGATAACCAGTACGTCATCAACACACTGTTTCGACTGGATGGTCGGGGTGATGAGTTCCTGCGCGATGCTGCCCACCCAGCCGGTGACAAGCTGCGCCAGGTGCTCTAGAACGGAGGTGACTATGAACCTGCCGATACTCTTGGGATTGTGTTGTGTGCTCTGCCTGCTGGCCGGCGTGCGGCTGTTGCAGCACAGCGCGAGTCAAGCCGATATGGAACGCGTGCTGCAGCGCTTGAGTGGAGCCCGTGCGACCGCGGCAGGCAAGCGGCGACTGGGTCGCTGGGAGCGCCTGCTGTTGCGCGCGGGCATGCAGCTTCCTTTCTATGCGGTGGTGGCGCTGCTGGGTGGCTGGTTGGTGCTGGTGCTGCTTGGCCTGGCACTGGGTGGACTGAGCGCAGCAGCGCTGGCCCTGGTGGTACCTCCGCTGCTGGCGTACCTGTACGCCAGCGTACGCTATCGGCGGCGGATCGGACGCATGATTCAGCAATTGCCGGCGCTGCTGGACCACATCATTCGCAGCCTCAAGTCCGGGCGCACGCTGGGCGATGCCATGCTACTGGCCATGCACAATAGCCCGGCGCCGTTGCACGATGCCCTGGTGCGCACGCGCAACAGCGTGGAGATGGGCGTGCCGCTGGCCGAGGCTACTGAAGACTTTGCGCGTATCTATGAGCGCGACGAGTTCCATATTCTGGCCCTCGGTGTCCAGGTAAATCAGCAGTACGGTGGCAACGCCAGCGAGTTGCTGGAAAACCTGATTTCAATGATCCGAGATCGAGACCGTGCCTCTCGCCAGTTGCGGGCGATGACCGGCGAGACCCGCGTCAGTGCGGTGGTTCTGGCCGGGATGCCGGTGGCGCTGGCCGTGTACATTCTGGCGTCCAATCCAGCTTTCATGCTGGGCCTGTGGGAATCCGCCGAGGGTCGCCTGCTGCTGTTGTGTGCACTGCTGCTGCAGTGTCTGGGCTGTCTGTTTCTTTGGCGCATGCTGAGGAGTATCTGAGATGCATCCGGTCTTGATTCTGGCCCTGCTGCTGTTTGTTGGCGCGCTGCTCATGCTGGGATTGCAGGTACGCGAATACCTGTCCAGCCGCCATGTGCTGCAGCGCCTGGCCAGCGGTGCCGGTCACGCTGCGGTCAGGCGCAAAGGCATCAACAGCGCCGCGCTGGCGGCGCAGGCCAAGCGTCTGGATGGCGAAACCCTGCTGTTGCTGGACCGCCTCGGCTGGCGCAAGAGTCGCGAGCGGACGCTCTTCTATACGGTTCAGTACGCGCTGCCGGTGTTGCTGATGCTGCTGGTGGTGCTCTGGCAGCTGCTGGGCAACCACACGGAGATGCCGTGGATCGGCCCGTTGGCAGCCCTGGGCATTGGCTACCTGATTCCCAAGCGCTTGCTGGCGCGCGCTGTCGCCGCGCGGCAACAGCAGCTGGCAGACGAGGTGTCGACCATGATTCCGCTGCTGCGAATGTTGTTCGAGGTCGGCATGACGGTTGAACAGGCGCTGCGTGTATTGGTGCGTGACGGCAAACATATCCTGCCCCAGATGACCCGCGAACTGCAGTGGATGCTGCAACGGGTGGACGGCGGCATGGGGTTGTCGCAAGAGCTGCGGCGCAGCGCCGAGTTGCTGGATGTGGATGCGGTGACCGATTGTTTTGCAATCCTGGAGCAGCTGGTTGGGCAGGGCGGCGGCGCCATGGCCTCATTGCTGTCGCTCAAGCAGTTGCTGGATGACCGGCGGATGACCACGCTGCAGGAGCGCGTGTCGAAGATGTCGGCAAAGATGTCCGTTGTGATGATCACCTTCCTGTTTCCGGCCTTGTTGATTGTGCTGGCCGGTCCCGGATTTATTGCCATATTCAAAGCGCTGGGAGCAATGTGATGAAGCCTGTGTTGATGGTGTTGACGTTGTTGGTCTTGACCGGCTGCGCTGCTGGCGGTTCGCACACTGGGGATTGGGCCTCGTCGGCGCCTTCAGTGCCCGCGTGCAAGCCGCTGGACAGTGACCAGGAGCTGGTCGCCAACATGGCTCAGCAGATGGTTGAGCAGGGACAGATGCACGCCGCGCTGGCGACCCTTGATCAACTGCCGCTGGCTTTGCCCGAAGTGCGCATGCGCAAGGCTCGCCTGATGCGCGCCCTGGACATGCCGCAGGCCGAACCCCTGTATCGCAGTCTGCTTGATACTTGCCTGGTGGCGCAGGGCAAACATGGACTGGGTTTGCTGGCGGCGGCGCGTAACGAGCTGCCGGAGGCGGCTGAGCAGCTCCAGGCGGCGGTGCGCCTTGCGCCAACCGACAGCGGTATGCGCAATGACCTGGGCGTACTGCTGATGCGCCAGCGCCAGCTCGACGCGGCCTATTTCGAGCTGATGACGGCGCTGCAACTGAGCAAGGGTGGCAGTCGAGCGGCAGATAACCTGCTGGCGCTGCTGCTGTACCAGGACCGCTGGCAAGAGGCTGGATCGGTGGCAAATGACTACGCATTGCCGGCTAGCCGCTTTCAGGCCGCGCAAGCCAAAGCCGAGCGTATGCGACAGCAGGACCGCGACGCGAGCGTCGCCGATGCGCGCGTTGCCAGCAATCAACTGAGTCGTCTGGATTAGGGGTAATGAGCCCCGAGGAGAGGTGTATGACCGCCATCAAAACAGTGGTTACCCTGGTTAGCGCGCTGCTGCTGTCCCCGTTGCTCATGGCGGAGGAAGCCGCTGAGCGCACGGCCACCGAGCGCTGGCTCGAGTTGCAGCGTAGTGGCCTGCAGGCGTCAGCCAAGGCGCAGGCGGCAACGCCTGCCGAGCGTGAGTTGGCACTGCAGCGCTGGCTTGATAATCAGCATCCGATACCCGAGTACTTCCAGCAGGATGTGGAAGGTGAGCTGGAGCGCTGACTCAGGTCAGGGTCAGAACCGAGACGGCAAAGCCGATGAACAGAAAAGGCGCATACGGTGCCCGCTTGAGATGTTGCGGCCCCAGCATGGGTATCCACCGCTGCAGGGTGGCAGGTAGGTGCGGCCAGAGCGTGCCGGCGACAGCGGTCCAGATAAGCACCGCTAGCGCCGCGCCGCAGACGCTCCAGAGCAGCGTGTGCGGTGTGCCAAGCAGAGCAACGGCCAGCAGCAGTTTGACGTCGGCGGCGCCCAGGCGGTTGAGCAGGTATCCCGGCAGGCTCAAGGCCAACGCCGCGGCTACCGCCACCGCTGCCTGCCACGGCGAGGCCCCGAGCAGGGTCTGGCCGAACCCGAGCAGATACAGCAGGCCGGCGGCGCTAGCGCCCAGTGTCAACAGGTTGGAAATGCGCTTTTGCCGAGCGTCCTGGCAGGCGCATAGCGCCATCCAAAGAATAAGTACAACATCCATGTGCGCAACCGGCGGCAGAGGAGAGGCAGACATGTTACCAGCACTCACAGTCTGTGCGCAGCGGAGCCAGTGGTGATGAACTGGCTGAAGCTGGCGACCGGGCGTCTTGGCCCCGGTGCGGTCTCGCAGGAGGCGTGCACCGATGGCCCCGAGGCGCAGGATCTGGTGCTGCGCTTTGATGAGCAGGGCCGGGTCGTGTTTTGCAGCATGCCGCTACTCAAGTTGCTCAGTGTGGATGTGATGCACTCCCCGGGTGACTTGAGCTGCTACCTGGCGCGGCCGGCGCCCTGGCTTGATGGCGACCCGGCCCAGTGGCCCGCGCAGCTGCCGACGCTGGTATTCCGTGACCGTCATAATGGCGAACTGCATGCGCGCGGCTGCATGCGCTGCGATGCCAATGGCTGGTACATGCTGCTGTTTGATGTATCTGATCTGGCGGTCGCCTTGGAGCGACGGGAGTCCAGAGCAGCACTGTTGGACCAGGTGTTGGGCCAGTCAGCCAGGTTGCGAGAGCTGTCGGCGCTGCAACTGGAACAGGCGACCTGTGACTGGCTTGAAGGGCTCGTGCTGCGTTTGCACATACCCTGGTTGGGGTTGTGTCTGGCCGAAGGGCAGGATGTAAGACTGTATCAGAGCATGGGCACGGGGAACGGCGGCCCGGTAGCGCATTACGATGATCGGCAGCTGGCGTCACTGGTCCGGCCGCTGCAGTGGCAGCGGCAAGGTGGCCAACAGGTGATGATCGGTGACATCGGTTGCTGGATTGTGCCGTACGGGTCCCACGGCATGGTCGAGGCCTGGCTGGTGTGCGCTGAATACGACGCTGCCAGGCAGGCGCCTCAACTCTCTGCCGGCGATTGGCAGCAACTGCTTGGCTGGTTTGTCGGGCCACTGCTGCAGCAACGCTACCAGCAGCGCCAGAGCAACGAATTGGCGCGCTCTGCGGTGCTGCAGCGCGTGCTGGGTAGTGGCTGGTGGGAATACGATCCGGCTGAACGCAGCCTGCTGCTGTCTGATGCGTTGGTGCAGCAACTGAACCTGGGGCGGACCTCCATGGCGATCAGTCGCGAGCAGTGGCTGGCCTTGATTGATCCGGTAGACCGCGAGGAGCTTTTAGTGCGTCTGACCGACGCCGAGAAGCAGCGCGGCACGCTTAATCTGTCCCTGCGACTGGGCCCAGCCGGCGCGCAGCGCTGGTACCGTCTGCAGGCTGAGTTTGCTGGCAGCGGCCGCCATCGCCGCCTGATCGGCTATGCCCTTGAGATCGATGACATCAAACGCAAGGAAGCAGAGGCTGCGACTGCAAATGCGCGCCTCAGCAGTCTGCTGGATACCGCACCTGCCTTTATCTACGTGCAGCTCTGTGATGATGGTGCGCTGCAAACCAGCTACTGCAGTGACAGCTTGCAGGCGGTGCTGGGTTGGCGGCTCTCTGACTTCGAGCAAGAGCCGCTGTCGGCCAAGGTTCATCCGGAGGACCAGGCACGCTTTTTCGCGCGCACCCGCCAACTGCTGCAGGAAGGGGTTTCCCATGGCCGCTATCGGCTCCGTGATAGTGCCGGCCGATATCACTGGATGCTCGATGAAGCCAAGCTGCTGCGTGACGAGAAGGGGTTGCCACTGGAGGTAGTGGGGCTGTTGCTGGACGTCACCGAGGTGATCGAGGCCACCGAAAAAGTGCGCGAAAGCGAGGAGCGCTACCGGGTGTTGGTAGAAGACTCGCCGGCTCTGATTTGCCGCTACCGCCCTGACCTGAGCGTCAGCTTTGTCAACCAGACGATGCGCAAGGTGCTGGCCTCCTTTGGCGAGGACGCTGAAGACTTCAACCTCTCCCGGTACCTCAGCGCCGAGCAGCAAACGATGTTCTGTCAGCGCCTGCGTGAGCTGACGCCAGAGCACCCCGTCAGCATAACCGAGGTGAGGCTGGAACTGCCGGGTCAGCAGCACGCCTGGCTGGTCTGGGCCGATCGCGGGTTATTTGACGAGACCGGGGTATTGGTAGAAGTGCAGGCGGTAGGGCGTGACAACACCGAAGTGCACCGTACCCGTCAGCAGTTGTATCAAAGCGCCAAGATGGCAACTCTGGGCGAGATGTCGACCGGCCTTGCGCACGAAATCAACCAGCCGTTGAACGTCATGCGCATGGCGGTAGCTAACTTGCTGGCGCGGCGGCAGCGAGGAACCCTGGACGACGACTACCTAAGCGAGAAGTTGCAGCGTATTGAAAGCCAGGTTGCCCGTGCGGCCAAGATTGTTGAGCACGTACGGGTGTTTGGGCGGCGCTCGGACGTCGATGGCGCAGCCTTTGAGCCTCACCAGGCCGTTGAGGGCGCCTTGTCTTTGTTGACTGAGGGGCTGGAGAAGCGCGGCGTGGCGCTCGTGCTGGATGTGCCGCCGATGCCCTCGGTTGTTGGCCATGGCGACAGGCTGGAGCAGGTGCTGATCAACCTGGTACTCAACGCCCAGTATGTCCTGCAAAAACGGCAGGAGGCGGACGCCGACTTCAAGCCGCAGATATGGCTGCGGGCCAAGGTGGTTGCAGAGCATGTCTGTCTGGAGGTTGAGGACAATGGCGGTGGTATCGACCCGCATGTCATTGATCGCTTGTTTGAGCCATTTTTTACTACCAAGCCGGTTGGTGAAGGTACCGGCCTGGGGCTGTCCGTCAGCTATGGAATCATCAAGCAGATGGGCGGTGAACTGCGTGCCGAAAACCGCAGCGACGGAGCCTGCTTCGTCATTGAGTTGCCCTTGGGTAGCACTGCTGACTCTGAGCCTGAGACGTCGGCGGATTAATACCAAAGGGAGGTTGAGACTGCAGTATGTGGGTTGCTACCGTCGTGCAGAAGACTGGGTGCTGTGGCGCTGCGGGCTATAGTGAATCCGCGATGTTGTCTGCCCAAGACGGGCCGGCGCTGATCCTGGACGGAGGAGTTTTATATGTCATATAAATCAGTATTGGTAGTTGACGACGAGGCCGACATCCTCCTGGAACTGGATGAGTTTCTGACGACCATGGGGGTCAGGTGCGTTTGTGCCAGCAGCGTGGCGGAGGCGATGCAGTGCCTGCAGCAAAATGCTGATATCTGCCTGATCATCACCGACCTACGCATGCCGGAACAAAGCGGGCTGCGGCTGATTCAGATGCTCAAGGACGGTCGCGCCGAACAGCCGCTGCCGATCATCGTAACCTCGGGCCATGCCGATATGGCGGACGTCATCACGTTGTTTCGTAGCGGCGTTGTCGACTTTCTGCCCAAGCCGATCTACTTCGATCACTTGATCGAATTGCTGGAGCGTTTTGTCCCCGGTTACAGCAGCGCGCTGCCGACCTCATAGCGGGTCGGCAGCAGCCACAAAGTCCACCACCCGCTGCAGCGCCTCGTCCGAGGCCTGCAGCAGCCCGGCGTGGGCCTGGAACACGTGCCAGAGCTCTGCATAGCGCTCCAGCCGCACATCCATGCCGGCGGCGCGAGCAGCGTCAGCGAGGCGCAGGCTGTCGTTCAACAGCACCTCATCCTCACCTACCTGCAGCAGCAGCGGCGGCAAGCCTTTTAGTTGACCGTATAGCGGCGACACCATCGCGTCGGCGCGGCTCAGCCCCGCCGGGCAGTAAGCGTCGCGGGCGCTGTCGAGCCAGGAGGGGTGGAGCAGCGGATCACCCGCTGCAGGCGTGTGCAACTGCTCAGCGGTCATGTCGGTGACCGGCGAAAAGCACACCAGCGTGGCAGGCATCGGCAGTTTCAACGCAGCCAGTTTTTGCGCGGTGACCAGCACCAGATTGCCGCCGGCTGAATCGCCGATCAGGGTGATCTGCTCGGGCGTGTAACCCCGTTGCAGCAGCGCCTGATAGGCGGCGACTGCGTCGTCGCAGGCGGCCGGTGCCGGGTATGCCGGGGCCAGGCGGTAGTCCAGCGCGCAGACATCGAATTGGCCGCGACTGACCAATGCCGAGCAGATGCCGCGATGGGTTTGCGGTGAGCCGATGACGAAGGCGCCGCCATGCATATAAAGCAGCACGCGGCCGTTGCCGCCGGCAGCCGGGCGGTGCCACATGCACGGCCGTCCGGCGATCTGCTCAACGCTGCGGGTCACGCCACTGGCCAGCGGCATGCCGAGGGTCAGCAGGCGCAGCACCAGTGCCTGTACGGCAAAAGGCACGGGGGGACGTATCAGGCCGCGAAACAGCAGCTTCAACATACCGCGCAGCACGGCGCGCAGGCCGGGTTGGCCGGGGCTTTGGTACAGCTCATCAACGTACCTGGACATAGTCGCTCCACGTCGGTTTGCGGGTCATCTGCCGGTAGGTGAAGGTGAAACCGGGCCAGTTGACGGTTTGCTTGCCGTCGGCGGTCAGGTACCAGCTCTGGCAGCCCTGCGCCCAGACGGTGTCGCGGGCGGCATCTTGCAGTTTCTGGTTGTAGCGCGCCTGTACCTCCGGCTGCAGGTCAAGATAGCGCAAGCCGCGGTCGCGTCGGGCCTTGATGCAGTTGATGACGTAGCGGAACTGGCTTTCCAGCATGTAGATGATCGAGTTGTGGCCGAGGTTGGTGTTCGGCCCGTAGAGCACATAGAGGTTGGGGAAGCCGGCAATGGAAATACCCTTGTAGGCTTCTGCTCCGGCGCGCCAGGTGTCGTTCAGGTCCTTGCCGTCCAACCCGCTGACCTTGATTGGCGCCAGAAACTCGGTGGCGGCAAAGCCGGTGCCGTAGATCAGCACATCGGCCGGGTGCAGGGTGCCGTCGCGGGTCACTACGCCTTCAGGCACCACCTTCTCGATGCCGTCGGTAACGATGCTGACGTTCGGCTGGTTCAGCGCCGGGTAGTAGTTGTTGCTGATCAGAATGCGCTTGCAGCCCATCGGGTAGTCCGGCGTCAGCGCCGCGCGTTTGGCTGGGTCACTGATCTGCCGCGCCAGGTGACGCAGCGCGGCCTTTTCGCTGCTTTTGACCAGCGAGGTGAAGTGCACAAAGCCGAGGGCGCGTACTTCATGGCTGAGGTACTGCCAGGCCCTGTCCAGCGTGTGCAGCAGCGGCAGCCGGCTCAGCCAGCGGCGGCGGTTGTCACTGTACTCGGCATCATCCTTGGGCAGCACCCAGGCGGCGTTGCGCTGGTACAGGTCGAGCTGGGCAACCTCGGGCACAATCTGCGGCACAAACTGGATGGCTGAGGCGCCGGTGCCGATCACGGCCACGCGCTTGCCCTTGAGATCAACCTCGTGCTGCCACTGGGCAGAATGAAAGGCCGGGCCGGCAAAGCTGTCCAGCCCATCGATGTTCGGCAGCAGCGGGCGGTTGAGCTGGCCGGTGGCGGCGATCAGGTTGTAGGCGGTCAGCGTCTCGCCACTGGCGGTGGTGACCTGCCAGCAGCCGCTATCGGCATCAAAGCGTGCATCGCTGACTTCGCAGTTCAGCCGAATGCGCTGGCGCAGGTGGTATTTGTCTGCGCAGTGACGGATGTAGGCGTGGATTTCGTCCTGGCGTGCGTACTTGTGCGGCCAGTCGGTACGCGGCTCAAACGAGTAGGAGTACAGGTGTGAGGGCACATCGCAGCCCGAACCCGGATAGTGGTTGTCGCGCCAGGTGCCGCCGATGTCGGCGGCCTTTTCCAGCACCAGAAACTGGCTGATGCCGGCGCGATCCAGCTGGATGGCCATGCCGAGGCCGCCAAACCCGCTGCCAATGATGATGGCTTCGAGTGGTGCGGCAGGTGAGC
>DBHE01000211.1:0-5709 GCA_002296055.1 Pseudomonadaceae bacterium UBA836 | reverse complement strand
GCGGGTATGGCATAGTCGGTCAAAAAATTGTGAGTTTCGGACACGCCATGACCGCCTCGACACCTCCCTGGCCACGCCTGCGCAATGTTGGCAGCGTGCAACTGATGACCCAGCTGGGCACGGAACTGGGCCTGACGGTGCCGCAATGCCTCGCCCAGACCGGGCTGGATGTGATGGCGCTGGCCGACGGGCAAGCGCAGGTGGAGGCTTCAGAGGAGCTGCAGGTGGTCAGCAACCTGCTGGCCGGTTTGCCCGAACAGCCGCTGCTGGGGCTGCTGGCCGGGCGCCGCTACCAGCTCAGCCGTTACGGAATCTGGGGATATGCGTTGCTGTGCAGTGCCTCACTCGGCGAGGCGCTGGATATGGGGTTGCGCTACCTCGATCTGACCTTTGCCTTCTGTCGCATCCATGCCCGCAAGGATGCCTCTGGCCACTGGCTGGTGGTGGATGACAGCTGGGTTGAGCCGTCAGTACGCCGTTTTCTGTTGCTGCGCGACAGCTCCGCTATTGCGCGCATTCACCGTGAGCTGACCGGGCTGCGGCAGCCCTTCAAGTCGGTTCAACTGGCATTGCCTGCGCCACCCGCTGAGCAGTTGGCGGCCTACACCGAGGCCTATGGCTGCACGCCACAGTTCAATGCCCAAGAGCACCTGCTGGAGTTGGACCCGGAACTGCTGGCCCGGGCATTGCCCGGCGACAACCCCGCCATGCGTGAGGCCTGCGAGCTGCAATGCCATCAGTTGCTGCAACGCTATCGGGCGCGCGATGGACTGGCTGGACGGGTGCGTGAGTTGCTGCTGGAGGGTGGCGCGGCGCTGCCGGACATGCCGACTGTTGCGGCCAGGCTGCATCTGACCGAGCGCACGCTGCGCCGTCGTCTGGGCGAGGAGCAGACCAGCTTCCGCCAGCTGCAGGAGGAAACCCGCGAAGCGCTGGCCGAGGAGTTGCTGCGCATGCCGGGGCTGTCACTGGAGGCGGTGGCGGTGCGGCTTGGGTATGGCGAGGTATCCAACTTTGTCCACGCGTTTCGCCGCTGGAAGGGTATGACGCCGAGGCAGTACTGCCGCAGCGAGCTTGGTTGAGCATCATCCCCAATGATGGGTGACTATTCGGTCAGTCAACAGCCGCTTCCGTGAGCCGCCTGCCGGAGTATCTTTGCTGTCGGACCATTCACAACGACAACAAAGGAGAGTGCCCGTGGCCGATCTGGACGTATTCCGCCAGCAAACCCGCGACTGGCTGGAAGAGAACTGCCCGCAGAGCATGCGCACGCCGCAGCGCTCGGATAACGATGCCTGCTGGGGTGGACGCAACTTCACTTTCGCCAGCGAAGACCAGAAGGTGTGGCTGGAGCGCATGGCCGCCCGCGGCTGGACTGCGCCCGAGTGGCCGAGCGAATACGGCGGTGGTGGGCTGAGCCAGCAGGAGCACAAGGTGCTGCGCGAAGAGATGGCGCGCATCAATGCCCGTCCGCCGCTGTCCAGCTTTGGTATCTGGATGATCGGCCCGGCAATTCTCAAGTTCGGCTCCGAAGAGCTGAAGCGTCAGCATCTGCCGCCGATCATTCGCGGTGAAATCCGCTGGTGTCAGGGCTACAGCGAACCGGGTGCCGGTTCTGACCTGGCTGGCCTGCAGAGCCGCGCCGAAGACCACGGCGACCACTTTATCGTCAACGGCCAAAAGATCTGGACCTCCTACGCCGACAAGGCCGACTGGATGTTCTGTCTGGTGCGCACCAACCCGGATGCCAAGAAGCAGTTGGGTATCAGCCTGGTGCTGTTCGACATGACCACCCCCGGCGTCAGCACCCGCCCGATCAAACTGATCTCCGGCAGCTCACCGTTCTGCGAAACCTTCCTCGATAACGTGCGGGTGGAGAAGAATCAGGTGGTCGGCGAGATCAACGCTGGCTGGACCATCGCCAAGTACCTGCTGACCCACGAGCGGGAAATGATCGGCGGCATGGGCCGCACGGCTGCCGGTCAAAAGACCCTGCCGCAGATCGCAGTGGATGCTGTTGGACTGGAAGACGGCAAGTTGGCCGACGGTATGCTGCGCAGCGAACTGGCGACATGGGATCTGGACGCGGCGGCCTTTGCACTGACCGCCGAGCGGGTGCTGGACGAAGCCAAGGCCGGGCAGGGCGTCGGCGCGGCCTCGGCCATGCTCAAGTACTACGGCACCGAGCTGAACAAGCGTCGGCAGGAAATGATGGTCGCGCTGCATGGCAGTGATGCCATGGTCTGGGAAGGGGAGGCGTCACGCGAGGGTGCGATTCCACGCACCTGGCTGCGCTCCAAGGGCAACTCGATCGAAGGCGGTACCACCGAGGTACAGCTCAACGTCATCGCCCGCAACATTCTCGGCCTTCAGTAAGGAGATACTGTCATGGCAGCTTTGGTACTTAACGAAGAACAACAGATGCTCAAGGACGCGGCCAAGCGTTTTATGGGCGAAAGCGCGCCGGTCAGTCAGCTGCGTGCGCTGCGCGATAACCGCGATGAAACCGGTTTCTCCCGTGAACTGTGGCAGAGCATGGTCGAGATGGGCTTTGTCGGCACGCTGATTCCTGAAGCACTTGGCGGTGCCCAGTTCGGCTACGTCGGTATGGGTCAGGTCAGCGAACAGGTCGGTCGCAACCTGACCGCGTCCCCGCTGATCTCGACCGCCGTGGGTGGCGTTGCCGCGCTGCTGCTGGCCGGTTCCAGCGAACAGCAGCAGGCGCTGCTGCCGCAGGTCGCCGATGGCAGCCTGCTGCTGGCGCTGGCGGTCGATGAAGCGCCGCGTCATGCGCCGAACCGGGTAGCGACCCGCCTGCAGGCGGCCGATGGCGGTTATCTGCTCAACGGGCGCAAGACTTTCGTGGTGGACGGTCACGTGGCCGACAAGCTGATCGTGTCGGCGCGCAGCGAGGGCGCTGAGGGTGATCACGCTGGCATCAGCCTGGTGCTGGTTGACCGTAACGCGCCGGGCGTCAGTGTTGAGCGCACCATCATGGCGGACAGCCGTAATGCGGCCATCGTCAGCTTTGACGGCGTTAAAGTCGCTGCAAATGATCTGCTCGGCGGCGCCGGTCAGGCCTGGTCGGCGCTGGAGCTGACGCTGGATGTGGTCAACGCCCAATTGGCCGGTGAGCTGCTGGGGATGTCGCTGGAGGTGTTTGAGCGCACTGTGGCTTACCTGCAGGAGCGCAAACAGTTTGGTGTGGCGCTGAGTACTTTCCAGGCCCTGCAGCACCGTTGTGCGCACCTGTTCAGTGAACTGGAGCTGGTCAAGTCGGCGGTGTTGAAGGCGCAGATGGCGCTGGATGCCGGTGAAGCCGAGGCGGCGCAATGGGTCAGCCTGGCCAAGGCCAAGGCCTGCGAAGTGGCGGAGCTGGCGACCAACGAAGCGGTGCAGATGCACGGCGGCATGGGCATGACCGATGAGTTTGATATCGGCCTGTTCATGAAGCGTGCACGCAGTGTGCAGGCGTTGTTTGGCGATTACCGCTATCACGCCAATCGCTTTGGGGCGCTGCGCGGCTACTGAGCGAGCGGGGCATTGCCCCAAACAAAAAACCGCAGCCTGAGCTGCGGTTTTTTTATGCCCTGATCAGAAGTGGTACTTGGCGATCAGGTTGGTTGCGCTCTGGTGGGTGTCCAGACCGAAGGTGCCGTTCGGGATGCCGTACTTGTGTTTCCAGTAGTCGTACTCGATACCGGTGTACAGCTGCTTCTCGGACCAGCCCAGCGCCTTGCCCAGATCGTATTTGATCTGCGGGTTGATGTGCAGGTTGGCGTGGTAGTTGTCGCCGTCGTTGTCGACAACCCAGTCGATGAAGCCGTCGATCAGCAGGTCAGAGTTGCCCATCGGCACGGTGTAAGCCCAGACCGGGGTGATCTGCCAGATACCACGACCGCCTGATGCCTCGTCGGCGTGGCGGTAGTAGGTGTTCAGCTGGAAGTAGTCAAAGCCGGGGATGTTCAGGTCAACCGCCGGGCCGAGCAGATAGTTTTTCAGGTCGTGGCGACCAAACTCGTAAGTACCTGCCAGCAGCACGTCGGTGATCGGGCCAAAGGCAAAGCTGTGGCCGGTAATCTTGCTCAGCGACAGGCGCGGCGAGACTTCACCGTAGTAGGTGCTGTTGTCGCCGGCTGCGTTGGTGCCGCCGTTGTAGTGGATGCTGTCGAAGAAGGCGAACAGGTCGCCCTTGGTCCAGCCACTGGCATGTTCGAAGGTGACGGTCTGCTGGGTGTCAGGGTCAACCTGGAAGTCAGTGCCGTACAGGTAGGTAAGGCTGTTGTTCTGCCACAGCAGCGGGGAGGCATGGGCAAGGCTGCTGGCCAGCATCAGGCTGGAACCCAGGGCAGCGCGGGTCAGGCGATTCATGGATGTTGCTCCACTTGGTACAGGTAATGGTTTTTATATGGGTGTAACGCCGGCGCGCATGGTATAGCAAAACGAGCCGTTAAGCAGCTGGCGCCCGTCGGGGAACAGCGGTGTTTCCAGATTGGAAACGCTATTTCACCATAGTAGGACTAGGCACCTGCTGGGTGAGTGTTTACCCTTGCCGCATCCTGACCTGCTGGACCTCAACTGATGCTGTTACGTGGACTGACCTGGCTGGTATTTTTCCAGCTGCTGGGCACCGGACTGAATGTGCTGGTGTTGCCTTTTTTACCGGGGCCGATCATCGGCATGCTGCTGATGGTGGTGTATCTGTGTGTGCGTGGCGGCGTCAGTGAGTCGATCAGCCTGGCCTCCAGTGGCCTGCTCACCTATCTGCCACTGATTCTGGTGCCACCGGCCGTCGGCATCATGGCCTACGGCAGCGAAATTCTGGCTGATGCCACCGCTATTCTGCTGACGCTGGCACTGTCGCTGGCGCTGAGCATGCCGTTCTGTGGCTGGCTGATGCAGAAGCTGATCGAGCGTCAGGAACGCAGGAGGGCGCCATGAGCGGCTCGTTGCTGCAGGCCTGGCAGGCGGTGGTTGACCATCCCTTGTTCTGGGTTGGCATGACGCTGGCAGCCTATCAGCTGGGCGTGGCGTTGTATCAGCGCACCCGGCTGGCGGTGTTCCATCCGGTGCTGGTGTCGACCGCCGTACTGGTCCTGGTGATTCTGGCGGCAGGGCAGGATTACGCCCATTACAGCGAAGCGGTGCAGCCGCTGCAGGTGCTGTTGGGGCCGGCCACTGTGGCGCTGGCGGTGCCGCTGTATATGAACTTTCGCCGTATCCGCAGCTATTTCTGGCCGGTGCTGATTTGCCTGCTGGTCGGCGGCACCCTGGCGACCGTGCTGGCAGTGCTGTTTGCCTGGTTGCTTGGCGCCGAGCACATGATCATGATGACCCTGGCGCCCAAGTCGGTCACCTCGCCGATTGCCATGCTGGTGGCCGAGCAGATTGGCGGCGTCGCCGCGCTGGCCGCGGTGTTTGTGATGTTCACCGGCGTGCTGGGCGCGATCTTCGGGCCCTGGCTGCTGCGGCTATGCGGTGTCGACCACCCGGCGGCCTGGGGAATGGCGATGGGCCTGACAGCGCACGCGGTAGGCACCTCGCGCGCGCTGGAAGAGGGAGAGGAAGCCGGCGCCTTCTCTGCGCTGGCGATGAGCCTTATGGGTACTGCTACTGCCTTGCTGTTGCCGCTGGCGGTGTCGCTCTGGGTGCTGGTCCAAGGCTGATTTTTATCCGCTCGGGAGCATTTTCCGCATCTGTGCGTCGAAC
>DBHE01000210.1 GCA_002296055.1 Pseudomonadaceae bacterium UBA836 | reverse complement strand
CAGTTCTCCATGGAGTTCTCGCACTACTCCGCGTGCCCGGCCAACGTTGCCGAGACCGTGATCGCCAAGGAGAAAGAGAAGCGCGCTGCCAAGTAAGGCTCGCGTTACTCTGCACCGAAAAACGCCTGATGCCCTGCATCAGGCGTTTTTTTATGGGTTATCGGGAATCAGCAAGGAGCGATATCTCCAGCGGCGCACCTCCCTACTTTTGCGTTGCGAGCCCATCCTGTTGCAACCCAGTATCTTCGGCATCGTGCTGGTGCTAAGTCCGCCTTTCGCCTTTACGGCGAGCCAAGGGGGGCTGCTTGCCCAGCCCCCCCAAAGGGAAGCGCTAATCCATTTCACACGCCCTCTGCGAGTGCTCAAGCATGCAGATACAAGGCGCGATGGCTAGGAAGGCATGCCACAACCCCATCAACACTCAAGCCTCGGCAAGATCCGCCGGAATGCTCAGGGCGTCGTGGGCGGCGCGCAGGTTGGCACTGGATTCCAGCAGGTAGTGCAGGTCATTCAGCAGGCTGGTGGCTTGCCAGCCGTCCAGCTCACCGGCGCGTAGCTGCTGGTTCAGGCGCTGCTCAAACTGGCTGCGGAACAACTGCTGCTGATCCACATAGGCCGCCGAGCGCTGCTGTTCAGCCTCGGCAGACAAGCCGTCGGCCTCACGCCGGGCCTGATCGCTGAGCAGCAGGCGGCCCTGCTCTCGCAGCTGACGGTAGCCCTCGCGCAACGCCGGCCGCGCGCTATCGATATGCTTGCGCAGATTGCTCTGCAGGTGCTTGGCCGCCTTCACCGCCTCTACCAGGTCCCGCGCTGCCAGATTCAATTGCATCAGCGCCTGCTGCTGCTCTGGCAGGGTGTCGCAGTCCAGGTGACTGAGAAAGTCGACGATGTCCGCATAGATACCCTTGATGTGCTGGTGATAAAGCGCATCGGCGTCTTCTCGCTCGGCCAGCGGCAAGACCGGCAAGGCCTCACTGAGGGCGCGCTCACGGGTCATGTCCTGACGAAACTCGGCGGGCAGATAAAGTGCCGACGCAATCACCTGCCGACTGGTCGCCGCCAGATGGCCCAACTCCTGCTGCAACACCTTGAGCGCGGTGTCGGCATGGCGCCGCGCCGCCTCATCCAGATACAGAGCGTGGGAGCGCGGCTGATCGGCCAGATCCTCGCCCGGCACCAGTGCCGGGGCCGGCAGCCAGCGCTGCAGCAGGCGCACCAGCATCGGTACCAGCGGCAGCATCAGTAGCAGACCGAGCAGATTGAACAGGGTGTGGAACAGTGCCAGTTTAAGGGTATAGGCCGTGGCGTCGATGCCCAGGCCGTCAGCCAGCTGATCGACTAAACCCGCCAGCAGCGGCAGAACGCTTAGTGCCACCAGAGCCGTCAGCAAATTGAACAGAATATGGGCTGCGGCGAGCTGCCTACCTGCGTTATTGGCACCCAATGCGGCAATCAACGCGGTTACCGTAGTACCAAGGTTGGCGCCGACCGCCATCGCCAAAGCGTTGTGATAGTCGAGTTGCCCGCTTGCCAGCGCCGCCAGGGTGACCATCAACGTGGCATGACTGGACTGCATCAAGACCGTCGCCAGGGTGCCGAGTAAGGCGTACAGCAAAATGCCCTGCCAACCCTCGACCTGATAGGCCGCCAGATCGAATACCTGATCCAGCCCGGCAAAGCCGGCCTTCATCTGATCGATACCGAGGAACAGAAGGCCGATACCCAGCAGCACCTGCCCGGTACCGCGCCAGCGCGCCTGCCGGTTGCGTTCCAACACCACGCCAAACACCAGCAGCGGCATGCCAACCTGCGCCAGGTCCAGCTTGAGGCCCACCAACGCAATCAGCCAGGCGCCCGTTGTAGTGCCGAGGTTGGCGCCAAAGACAATGCCGATACCCGCCGTCAGGCTAATCAGCCCGGCGCTGAGAAAGGCGATACTCAGTAGTGTAACGAGGGAGCTGGATTGCACCAGCGCGGTACTCAGGGTACCGAAGGTGAGGCTTTTCCAAAGCCGGTCGGTGCTGACCGCCAGCCAACGTTCCAGCGCACCACCGGTGAAGGCGCGAAAGCCATCTTCCAAGTAGCGCATGCCCAGCAGAAACAGCGCTACCCCGGCAACCAGCAGCGCCAGCGGCGGGCTTCTGAGAAACAGCAGCACCACCAGCGCCAGCGCGAGCAACAGCCCGAGCGGGCGCAGCAGTGGCACCAGCTTCGTACTCAGGCGCACCTCAGCCATGCTGCCACCGTGTTGGCCGCAGCCTGGCCCGCCCTACTGCGCCGACCCGTTGCATGGCTCAGCCGTGAAGGTCGATCAGCGCACTTCGTCCTGCTGCTTGCGGCCATAGCCAACACGGCTGCAGCCCAGGCAACGTACAAAGGTTTCTTCGGCCGGGCGAATCACCAGCTCGTGACCGGCTTCACCTACGTTGCCGCCCATGGCGCTGAACGGCAGGCTGACCAGGAAGGCGCCCGCGCCGACCAGCGTCACACCCAGCAGCAGCGGGCGAGCAATGACCAGATCCCCGACCATGGCGAAGTAGCCCGGCTCGTCCTGGTGATATTCGTTATAAGAGTCCGCAGCCATGACGCTGGCGCTCATCAGCAGGCCGGCAATAAGTGCGGTGGAATGACGTAACAGGCGCATAGTTAATCCCTGGTTGTGGCCCGAAAGGCATTGATTATCTCACCCGCCCAATTCCTCTGGGCCGTCGGCGTCCCTTGCATTGTAGGCACAATCACGCGAATACGGAACGCACCCGCCTGCAAATCACCCACCTCAGCGCTGACAGTTGCGACAGAATACCGAACTGCGCTGCCCCAAACGGACCTCGGACAAGGTGGTGCCGCACTGTTTGCACAGCTGCCCGCCGCGGCCGTAGACGAACAGTTCCTGCTTGAAATAGCCCGGCTGCCCGTCACCGCCAACGAAGTCACGCAGTGTGGTGCCGCCACGCTCGATGGCAGCGGCCAGAATCCGCTTGATCTCCTCGGCAAGGCGTTGATAGCGCTGGCGACTGATGCGCCCGGCCTCGCGCCGCGGATCGATGCCGGCGGCAAACAGCGCCTCGCTAGCGTAGATGTTGCCCACGCCCACGACGATCGCGTTGTCCATGATAAAGGGTTTGACCGCCGTCCCCTTGCCACGCGACAGCTGATACAGCCGCTCGCCATCAAAGGCAGCCGACAGCGGCTCGGGCCCCAGCTTGCCCAGCAGCGCATGGGGCTCGTCAGCACGGGCCCAGAGCAGCGCGCCAAAACGGCGCGGGTCGGTGTAGCGCAGCGCCATGCCCGACTCCAGCTCGATATCCACATGATCGTGCTTGCCGGGCGGCGTGCCAGCCGGCACCAGGCGCAGACTGCCTGACATGCCCAGGTGACCAATCAGGGTGCCGCCGCCAATGCGCATCAACAGGTATTTGGCACGCCGCTCGATGGCGTCAAAGCACTGCCCCTCGATCTGGATCGCCAGATCCTCGGGGATCGGCCAACGCAGCCGTCGCTCACGCACCACCAGACGGAGCACCCGCTGACCCTGCAAATGGGGCGCGATACCGCGCCGCGTCGTTTCGACTTCAGGTAATTCAGGCATCTCAGCTTTGCTGCCAGTAGGTAAAGAAAATCAGCAACAGCAGCAACGGCATGACACTGGCGACAAAGCGCCCGTTCCAGCCGAAGGCCACCCGGTAGGGCGACTCGCCGCTATAGCGCGACAGGATAAGGGTGGACGGCCCAAAGGGCGAGAAGATCATGGCCAGTGAGAAGCCGCACATCAGCCCCACCGCCGGTGTCATGATCGGCACTCCCAGATTGGCCAGCTGCGCCAGCAGGCCCGCCGTCAGCGACAGCGAGACAATCGGCGCCAGCCCCAGCACCGCCAGTACGATGGTGCTGAACAAGGTGCCGATGGCCAGCAGCACGTTGTACTTGGGCTCCTGGGCCAGCCAGGCGGCAATCTCTTCCAGCGGCGCCACCGCGCCGAGCACGCCGCCGAGCAGCGCCGCGCAGCCAAAAATGAACATCTCGTTGTGCATGCTCACCATGTTGCCGGTGACTTCCTCCAGCACCTGCCCAGGCGAGCGTTCGCGCCACAGCAGGTAGCTGATAACCCCGGCAGGCACCAGCACCATCGCGGCCTGGGATGCACTGAGATCCGTCACTGAAGCCAGCAGACCGATGGCGCCCAGCCCCAGCAGGCTACCAATCAGCAGTTGCGGCATGCCGTCGGCCTTGCTGGTGTCGCCAATATTGTCACGCAGCGCCAGCAGGCCGGTGGTCTCCCGACGCCAGCCCACCACGATCATCATCAGCGCAGCCACCGCGCCATAGGGCACCATGGTGCTCCAGGACTGCTCCGGCATCTCACGGGAAATAATCGCAATGGTCACGCTGGTGGGCGCCAGCAAGGGCACCAGGGCAAAGCCCCGCAGGGTGGTCACCATGACACTGCGCAACCCGTCGCGACGCTGTTCAGCGCTCAACGGATAGCGCTTGAGGTGCTCGGTCAGGGTGCCGCAGAGCAGGTTCATCATGCCGAAATTGAGAATCGAGCCGATACTGCCCGCCGCCAGCACATAACGTGGATAGAGGATCACCTTGGAACCTGACAGCAGCGCCTTGTGCAACTCACGCAGCTGCGGCAGCCGCTGGGCCAGCAATTGCATCAGCCCCAGCGCGCCAAGAAAGCTGGTGTAATAAGCCACCGAGCTGGCCAGCTTGGGCCACAACGACGCCTCCGGCCGGGCAAACCAGAGCGCCGCCACCAGCACCGCCAGGGTGGCCAGGCCCAACCAGCGCGGATAAGGGTTCAGCCGCCGGAAAAACAGCAGAAAGTAGGCCACAAAGGCCAGCGCTGCCGCCCAGCTCAGCTCGGGCAGATGACCGAGCAGCGCGCCCAGCTCCAGCGCCACCCCAAGGGGCAGCAACCACGCCGGGGTCACGGCAGATCCTTGCGGTAGGCGCCCTTCTTGAATACGCCCTCGCCAAAACCGATCAGTTTGTCGTCCTGATCCAACAGGTCACAGCTGGCCATGAACACCTTGTGGCCGGCGCTGCGGCAGCTGGCCACCGCACGCACACGCGTGCCGACCGGTGCGGTGGAGGTGAAGTTGGTGTTCAACGACAGGGTGATAGCCACACGACGGTCTTCTGGCGACGCCGCCCAGGTGCCGCACAGCCCCATGGCGATATCCAGCAGGCTGGCGGTAACGCCGCCGTGCAGCGAGCTGGCGTTGTTCATGTGCTTGTCGGTCAGGGTCAGGCCAACGACTGCGCGCCCCTCGCTGTACTCTTCCAGTTCGGCGCCCAGTTCCTGAAAGAAACCGGTCACGGTACGGGCAATGGCCTGACGTTCTGCTTGATTCACGGGTGCGACACCTTTTATTCACTACACTCGATGGGCGGTGCGGTCGGGGATGCTCGCCTGCGGGCGCAGACGACGACCAGCTTGCATGGCGCAAGTATGGCACGACAGTGCCGGTGCAGACTGTCGCCAAACTTGCACTCCTACTGCGCAAGATTTAATCTCGCTGCACTTTAAACGAAATACCGTTTCGCCATGCGGAACAATGAGCGTACTTCAGGAGGCAAAGCATGTTCAAGCGGATTGGCGTCATCGGCGCCGGGGCCATGGGGCGCGGCATCGCGCAACTGTTCGCCAGCAGTGGTCAGCAGGTTCTGCTGTTCGATACCCGTGCAGAAGCCATCGACGATGCTCTGGCCTTCAACCGCAACCTGCTGCAACGGGCGCAGGCCAAGGGCAAGATGACCGAAGCCGAATTGGCAGCAACCATCGCCCGCATGCAACCAGCGCAAACGCTGGCAGAGCTCAAAGACTGCGACCTGGTGATTGAAGCCATCGTCGAGCTGCTGGACGTCAAACAGAAGCTGTTTGCCGACCTCGAAGCCATTGTCAGCGAAGACTGTGTACTGGCCACCAACACCTCTTCGCTCTCCGTCACCCGCATCGCCAGCACCGCCAACAAGCCCGAGCGCGTCGCCGGCTTCCACTTCTTCAACCCCGTGCCGCTGATGAAGATCGTCGAAGTCGTGCGTGGCGAGCGCACCGACGAGCGTCATATCCAGGCGCTGGTGGCGCTGGCCGAACAGGCTGGTCACTTCCCGGCGATTACCCCGGACACCCCCGGCTTTCTGGTCAACCACGCCGGCCGCGCCTTCGGCACCGAAGCCTTGCGTATCCTCAGCGAAGGCGTTGCCAGTGTGCAGCAGATCGACCGCATCCTGCGGGACGGCCCAGGCTTTCGCATGGGGCCGTTCGAGCTGTTCGATCTGACCGGTCTGGACGTCTCCCACGCGGTGATGGAGTCGGTCTACGAACAGTTCTACCACGACCCGCGCTACACCCCCTCGTTCATCGCTGCCCAGCGCGTGGCCGCTGGCCTGCTGGGTCGCAAGACCGGCCAGGGCTTCTACCGTTACGAAGACGGCCAGAAGATCGAGCAGCCCGAGCCGCAGCCAGAAACCGTGCTGATCAACCGCCCGTTCTGGCTGGAGACCGATGATGATGCACTGCGTAGCCAGGTCGAAGCGGTCTTGACCACGGCCGGCGCGACACTGGAAACCGCCAGCAAGCCATCGGACGATGCCATCTGCCTGATCACCCCGCTGGGCGATGACTGCAGCACCGCCCTGACTCAGCTGGGCCTGCCGGCGGATCGCACCCTGGCACTGGACAGCTTCGCCAACTGGGACAAGCGCCGCACCCTGATGCGCCAACCCGCCGCCAGCGCCAACGTGGTCGCCCAGGCGCGCCAGGCGCTGAGCGCCGACGGCGTGCCAGTGGAGGTCATCAACGATTCAGCCGGCTTTGTTATCCAGCGCCTGGTCGCCAGCGTAGTCAATCTGGGCTGCGAAATCGTGCAGAAGGGCATCACCGCCCCGCAAACGCTGGATCGCGCCATTCAGCTGGCACTCGGCTACCCCAAGGGCCCGCTGGCCTTCGGCGAGCACTATGGCGAAGCCAACATTCTTGCTGTTCTCAACAACATTCAGGCCGTCTACGGCGAGCCGCGCTACCGCCCCAGCCCCTGGCTGCGTCGCCGCGTGCAGCTGGAACTGCCTTTGACTACACCCGACTTCCAGGAGTAAGAGCATGACTGCCTACATCTATGATGGTTTGCGCACCCCCTTCGGCCGCCACGCCGGCGCCATCGCCAGCGTGCGCCCCGATGACCTGCTGGCCGAGGTGATTCGCGCCGTCGTTACCCGTAACCCCTTCGACGGTGCGGATTACGAAGACGTTGTCATGGGCAACACCAACCAGGCCGGTGAAGACGCGCGCAACGTTGCTCGCCACGCCGGCCTGATGTCCGGCCTGCCGCAGGACGTGGCCGGTGTTACCGTCAACCGCCTGTGCGGCTCCGGCCTGGCGGCCATCCTCGACGCCGCTCGTGCGGTCAAAGCCGGTGAAGGCGACCTGTTCGTCGCCGGTGGCGTGGAAAGCATGAGCCGTGCACCCTTCGTTATCGCCAAGAGCGAAAGCGCCTACAGCCGCGACTTCCGCGCCTTCGACAGCACCATCGGTGCGCGCTTCCCGAACCCCAAGGTGGAGAAGCAGTTCGGCGATGACACCATGCCGCAAACCGCCGACAACGTCGCTGCCGACCTGGGTATCACCCGCGAAGAAGCCGACACCTACGCCGCACGCAGCCAGGCGCTGTACGAAAAGGCCCGTGCTGACGGCTTCTTTGCCGAAGAAATCCACCCGATTGAAGTCTCTCAGGGCCGCAAGAAGCCCGCCAAGGTGGTCGATCAGGACGAGCATCCGCGCCCAAGCAGCGACATGGCCGCCCTGTCCGGCCTGCGTTCACTGTTTGAAGGTGGCGTGGTTACCGCTGGCAACGCCTCTGGCGTCAACGATGGCGCGGCTGCGCTGATCATCGGCAGCGAAGCGATTGGCCAGAAGTACGGCATCAAGCCGCGCGCACGCATCCTCGCCGGCGCCGTCTCCGGTGTCGCCCCGCGTGTCATGGGCCTAGGCCCGGTTGAAGCCTGCAAAAAAGCCCTGAGCCGCGCCGGCCTGAGCCTGGACGACATGGATGTGATCGAAATCAACGAGGCTTTCGCCTCGCAGGTTCTCGGTTGCGCCAAGCAGCTGGGCATCGCCTTCGACGATCCGCGCCTGAACCCCAACGGCGGCGCCATCGCGGTCGGCCACCCGCTGGGCGCCTCCGGCGCTCGCCTGGCCCTGACCGCCCTGCGCCAGCTCGAGCGCACCGGCAAGCGCTACGCGCTGGTCAGCCTGTGCATCGGCCTGGGTCAGGGTGTAGCGGCGGTGATCGAGCGCGTTTAACGCGCTCACGCAGCTGGAAGCTGGAAGCTGGAAGCTGGAAGCTGGAAGCTGGAAGCCAAAACAGCGTGGATCGGCGCCGAAGACCGTCAGCGTTGGGCGACCAAGAAAAGCAGTCCGACACAGCTCGGACTGCTTCAAGCTGATCACTTCCAGCTTCCAGCTACAGCCTCCAGCGCCTTTTTTGCTAAGGTAGCGCCTCCACTTTCTTTCAGCGACCCTTGCATGCAGCTCAACTCCAGCCCCTTTGAATGGCTCGGCTCGGCCATCGGTACCGTGGTCCGTGTCGTCATCGACAGCCTGATCTGGCTGTTCACCCTGCTGAGCAACGCCAGCTCCGATTTTATCAACGGGTTTGCCCGCGCGTTGGGGGTCAACAGCAATCTGCTGAGCATCGCCGCAGTGATTCTCGGCCTGTTTCTTATCTACACCGGCGTACGCGCCTTTATCCGCCGCAAGATCGTGCTGGGTATCGTCTGGGTACTGCTCGGGCTCTGGCTGCTGAGTGCCCTGATCAAGTGACACGTGCCTGTCGCCAGGCAGGTGCATACTAGGTAGTTTTCAGCTCATAACCTAAGGAGAACACCATGGGATTCGCATTTTCCAACGACCTGGAACTGACCAGCAGCGCGTTTGGCAACAACGGCGCCATCGCCGCCAAGCACACCGGCGATGATGTCGACGTGTCTCCCGCGCTGAGCTGGAAGAACGCACCGGCCGGCACCAAGTCCTTTGCCGTCATCTGCCATGACCCGGACGCACCGCTGATTTCCGCCAACGGCACCTACGGTTTTGTGCACTGGGTGCTCTACAACATTCCGGCCAGCGTCAGCGAGCTGGCCGAAGGCTGCGCCGACTACACCCAGGGCGTGAACAACTTTGGCAACAGCGGCTACAACGGTCCGCTGCCGCCGGAAGGTCACGGCCAGCACAAGTACTATTTCTGGGTTATCGCGCTGGACGCTGAGCTGGATCTGCCCGCCGGCCTGACCCTGTGGCAGCTGCTGGAAAAGGTTGAGCCGCACGCCACCGCAATGAACCGCCTGATCGGCACCTACCAGCGCTGATCAACGCTGTGCTGGGGCGCCTCCAGCTGCGCCCCAGCCTATCTCTGCAACACCCATAACAACGGATTCACAGCATCAAACTTGCTGTTCAAGCTCGTTTATTACAACCATCATATATTTCTGATCCCGCCGTAACGGACCCTCGCCCATGACCGCCTCTGAGACCCATAGCCACGCCTTTGACCAGGCCATCACCCTCACCGCCAAGGGCGACAACCTGTTTGCCGGTGAAGTCGGTGACCGCTATCAAAACATGGTCGGCCCCTTTGGCGGCCTGACTGCTGCTACGCTGCTGAACGCCGCCTTGCAACACCCCGAGCGCATCGGTGAGCCGGTCTCGCTGACCATCAACTTTGCCGGACCGGTCCAGCCGGGTGCCTTCGACATTGAGGCGCTGCCGCTGCGCACCAACCGCTCGACGCAACACTGGCTGCTGTTGCAGCGCCAGGACGGTGAAGTGGTCACCAGTGGCACCGCCTTTTTTGCCACTCGCCGCGAGACCTGGTCCGAGCAGCAGCAGCCCATGCCGCAAGCACCTGCTGCCAACAGCCTGCCGCAGTTGGTGCGGGGTGAGCGCAACTGGTTTGCTAATTACGATTTCCGCTATGTGTCGGGCCTGTTCAACCCCAGCCGTAGCGATACCAACCCGAGCGAAGCCGACACGGAAACCCTGCTGTGGACCCGCGACCACCCTGCCCGGCCCCTCGACTTTGCCTCACTGACCGCGCTGGGCGATGTATTCGCACCGCGTATCTTCCATCGCCGCCAGCGCTTTACACCGGCCGGCACCGTGTCACTGACCCACTATTTTCACGCCGATGCAGCGCAGCTGGCCGCCGCCGGCGACCGCCACCTGCTCGGCCACGCTCGCGCCACGCGCATGCACAACAATTATTCAGATCAGATCGCGCACCTGTGGAGCGATGACGGCCAGCTGCTGCTGACCACCACGCAGGTCGCGTATTTCAAGGAGTAAGGCAGACCAGACGCCTGATCAGGCGTAGGGGCACAGCATGCTGTGCCCCGCCTTGATCAGCTCTGCAAGCCGACAAACGCCTCACGCAGCGGCGCATTCAGCAGCGCACGGGTCTCGCGGTAGGCACGCCGATCCAGCCCTGCCAGCTGACGGGTTTTGGCGCGGGCGCGCTCAAGCAGCTGGTCTGCCGGCTGCAGCTCATCAAAAAAGCCTGCTTGCAGCGCGCCGGCCGAGGCAAATACCTCTGCCTGCAGCACACAGCGATTGAGCCATTGCGGCGAAAGACGTGCTCGCGCCTGCAGCATGGCGCCATCCGGCATGGTCATGCCAATGGCGACCTCGTTCAGCGACACCCGGAAGTCCCCTTCGGTACCCAACCGGTAGTCAGCCAACAGCAACATGAAGGCTGCTTTGGCCATGGCGTGGCCGGTAGCCGCAATGACGACCGGAGCCGGATAATCGAGCAGCGCCAGGGTCAGCCGATCACCGGCGGCGCGCATGGCATCGCAGGCCGGGCCGCCGGCGTCGATCAGCTTGCGGTCGTACCCGCCACTAAAGACACCGGAACGACCGCTGATCAGCAGCGCCGCATCGGCCTCGGCCGCCTTGGCGATTGCAGCCAGCAACTGGTCCAGCATGTTTTCCGACAGGGCGTTAACCTTGCCGTCATCCAGCTGGATCTCAGCAACGCCGTCCTGCAGGCTGAACTGCAGCGGCGCGCTCACGCCTTGGCCTCACCGCGTGCTTCGTCGCGCAGCACGCGACGCAGCAGCTTGCCCACGGTGGACTTGGGCAGGTCATCGCGAATCTCAACATGCTTCGGAATCTTATAACCGGTCAGGTTCTCGCGGCAGTGGGCAATAATCGCCGCTTCATCCAGGGCGGCATCATTCAGGCTGACAAAGATCTTGATCGCCTCGCCGGTGCGCTCGTCCGGCACACCCACCGCCACGCATTCACGGATACCCGCGTGGCGCATGACGGCGTCTTCCACATCATTGGGGTAGACGTTAAAGCCCGACACCAGAATCATGTCCTTCTTGCGATCGACCAGCTTGAGGAAGCCATCCTCATCGAGCACGCCCACATCACCGGTTTTCAGCCAGCCGTCCGCAGAGAAGGTCGCTGCGGTTTCATCCGGGCGGTGCCAGTAGCCCTGCATCACCTGCGGCCCTTTGATCAGCACTTCACCAGGCTCACCACGCGGCGTCTCTTTGCCATCGTCATCGACCGTCTTGACCCAGGTATCAATCACCGGCTGACCGATAAAGCCTTCTTTATAAGGCGTCTTGGATGTCGAGGCGACCACCACCGGCGAGGTCTCGGTCAGGCCGTAGCCTTCACGTACCACACTGCCGGTGCGCGCCTGCCAGCGGCGGGCAATCTCGGTGTTGAGCGGCGCGCCGCCGGAGTTGACCCATTTCAGCCGGCTGAAATCGACGCTGTCGAATTCGGGGTGGTTCATCAACGACACAAACAGCGAGTTGATGCCGGTCAGCAGGGTAAAGGGGTGACGCTTGAGGTCACCAATCAAGCCGTCCAGGTCACGCGGGTTGGTGATCAGGATGCTATGAAAGCCGGTATAAACTGAGGCGATGCAGTTCGCGGTGAACGCGAAGATATGGTAGAGCGGCAACGGCGAAACACGCACTTCGCCGCCGTAAGTAACATCACCTTCACGGAACACGCTCATCGCCTGCAGCACGTTGCACAGGATATTGCGATGCGTGAGCATCGCGCCCTTGGACACGCCCGTGGTGCCGCCGGTGTACTGCAGCAGCGCCAGATCGTCGAGACCGCGCTCGGTTTCGATCGGCGGCAGCTCATCACCCAGGCGCAGCGCCTGCATGAAGCGCACCTCATCCGACTCACTGCTGTCAAACTGCGGATTGCTGTAGTCATCCATGCTGGTGACGATCAGCGTCTCGATCTCGGTCGCGCCCTGAATCTTGCGCACCAGCGGGACCAGCTTGTCGAGCACCACCACAGCGCGTGCGCCGGAGTCGGCGAACTGGTGGCGGGTCTCGTGGTAGGTGTACTGGGGGTTGGTGTTGACGATCACCAGTCCGGCGCGCAGCGCGCCAAAGATGGCGATGGTGTATTGCAGCAGGTTGGGCAGCTGAATCGCCAGCCGGTCGCCCGGCTCGAGACCGGCATGCTGGCGCAGATAGCGGGCAAAGGCATCGGCACGGCCGCGCAGCTGGTTAAAGGTCAGAGTGTCGGCACCACAGGAAAACGCCGGCTGGTCGCCGTAACGGCTACAGGACCGATCGAGAATATCGAAGATGGTGGTATGACCCAGTTCGGCCAGCTGCGAGCTGACGGCGTACTGCTCAGGTGTAGACATCTCAACCTCTTTTTTTGAACTATTGTTTTGCACTGCGAAACGAAATACCAAAAAGATGCTATTCTATTCGAGGGTGACTGTGCAATGATCGAGACACTTGCTACAGCGCCCGTTAACAAAACAGCAACACAGCGCCGCTGTATCACTGTGCAGAACGCCTGATCGTGCTATCGTTCCGCGCTCTGACAACAACAATAAAGAAAGCATCGAATCACATCGGCCGCACCCTCCGATGCGCCACAAGGTATACAACCCAATGAAAGATGAGTTGGAAGCAGCAGTACAGGACACTCCCCCCGCCAAGGATCGCAAGTTCGTTGAAGCGCTGTCTCGTGGGTTGGACGTCTTACGCGCCTTCAGCCAGGGTTCGGTGGTCATGGGCAACCAGGATATCGCCCGCATTACCGGTCTGCCCAAGCCGACCGTCTCGCGCATGACCTACACCCTGACCAAGCTCGGTTACCTGAGCTACTCCACCCAGCTGGAAAAATATCAGCTCGACTCGGGCGTACTGGCGCTCGGCTACGCCTACGTCTCCAACCTGCGCGTACGCCAGCTGGCCAAGCCCTATCTGGACGAGTTCGCCCGCAACACCAACACCTCAGTTGGCCTGACCTGCCGCGACCGACTGTCGATGATCTACGTCGAGAACTGCCGCCCGTCGGAATCCACCTCCCTGCGCATGGATGTGGGTGAGCGCCTGCCGCTGGCCACCACCGCTGCCGGCCGGGCCTACCTGGCTGCCATGAAAGAAGACGAGCGCAGCCACCTGCTCGACGCCATCAAGGCCCGCAACCCGGACACCTGGACGGAACTGTACGCCTCCCTGCAACGCAGCTTCGCCGAATATCAGGATCAGGGCTTCTGCCTCTCGCTTGGCGATTGGGACCGCAACGTCAACGCCGCCGGCGTGCCCCTGCACCTGCAGGACGGCAGCCTGATGGTCCTCACCTGCGGCGCCCCGTCCTATCTGGTCTCTGAAGAACGCGTCAAAAACCAGCTCGCCCACCAGCTGGCCATGCTGGCACGGGATATCGAGCGGCTGGGGGTTTGACCCCAGCGGCAAGCCACAAGCTGCAAGCTTCAAGCGGCAAGAAAAACCCGGACCTATGTGAGCCGGGTTTTTTGTGCCCGCCTGAAACAGCGTCTCCTTCGGTTCGGGGTTCGCTTGCGGCTTGCGGCTGTGATGAATCTGGCCCGCGCTAGCGCGAGCCTGATTCATCACCTTAACTAATAAACCTCCATTTCCCCCGCTCGGGGCATCGACAAGCGGTTTTATTTTTTGTATTTTGCCTAGCGAAACATGATTCCGCTATTTCGCTTAGTGAAACACACCCAACAATACAGACGGAGATTCAGCATGTCTGATGTGGTCACTCTGGAACGGAAAGGCGCCATTGCGGTCGTCACCGTCAACAACCCGCCGGTCAATGCGCTGGGCATCGCTGTACGCGAAGGCCTGCAGAACAGCTTCAGCGCTGCCGAGGCCGATCCCGAGGTCAAGGCCGTCGTTCTGGTCTGTGAAGGCGCAACCTTCATGGCCGGTGCCGACATCAAGGAATTCGGCAAGCCGCCGAAGGAGCCGAGTCTGCCGGAAGTGGTCAACGGCATTGAGGCCTGCAGCAAGCCGAGCGTTGCCGTGATCCACGGTACTGCCCTGGGCGGCGGCCTGGAAGTCGCCGTCAGCTGCCACTACCGCATCGCCGTCAAGAGCGCCAAGGTAGGTCTGCCAGAAGTAAAGCTGGGCCTGCTGCCGGGCGCTGGCGGTACTCAGCGTCTGCCCCGCCTGGTCGGCGTCGCCAAAGCACTGGACATGATCGTCAGCGGCGCCCCCATCAGCGCCACCGAAGCCAATCAGCTGGGTGTGATCGACGAGCTGGTCGAGGGTGATCTGACTACCGCCGGCATCGCCTTCGCCGAAAAACTGCTGGCCGAGGGCAAGGGCCCGCGCCGCACCGGCGAGCGCACCGACAAGCTGGAAGGCGCAGACAACGCAGGCGCCGTGGCTGCCAAGCGCGCCGAGATCGAGAAAAAGACCCCGGGTCTGTTCTCTCCCCAGCGCTGTGTTTCCGCGGTTGAAGCCGCCTTCACCCTGCCACTGGCAGAGGGTCTGAAGCGCGAGCGCGAGCTGTTCGGCGAGTGCCTGGTTTCCCCGCAGCGCGCTGCACTGGTCCACGCCTTCTTCTCCGAGCGCCAGGCCTCCAAGATCAACGATCTACCCAAAGACACCCCGGTACGCGACGTCAAGTCGGCTGCTGTCATCGGTGGCGGCACCATGGGCGTCGGCATTGCTATCTGCTTCGCCAACGCCGGCATCCCGGTGAAGATTCTGGAAATCAGCTCAGAGGCCCGCGACAAGGCCCTTGAGCGCGCCCGCGACACCTATGGCATGAGCGTCAAGCGCGGCAGCCTGAGCCAGGACGCGCTGGAGCAGCGCATGACCCTGATCAGCGGCGTGACCGATTATGCCGATCTGTCCGACGTCGACGTTGTGGTCGAAGCCGTGTTCGAAGAGATGGGCGTCAAGCAGAAGGTGTTCGAAGCGCTGGATGCCAACTGCAAGCAGGGCGCCATCCTCGCCTCCAACACCAGCTCGCTGGATCTGAACGCGATTGCTCAGTTCACCAAGCGTCCGCAGGACGTGGTTGGTCTGCACTTCTTCAGCCCGGCCAACGTCATGCGCCTGCTGGAAGTGGTCCGTGGCGAGAAGACCGCCAACGACGTGCTGGCCACCGCCATGGCGATCGGCAAGAAGCTGAAGAAAGTCTCGGTGCCGGTTGGCGTCTGCGACGGCTTTGTCGGCAACCGCATGGTGTTCCAGTACGGTCGCGAATCCGAGTTTCTGTTGGAAGAAGGCGGCACCCCGGAGCAGATCGATGGCGCCCTGCGCAAGTTCGGTCTGGCCATGGGCCCGTTCGCCATGCGTGACCTCTCTGGTCTGGACATCGGCCTGGCCATTCGCACCCGTCAGCGTCAAACCCTGCCGGCCGAATTCAAACTGCCGGTGGTACTGGACAAGATGGCCGAAGCCGGCCTGCTGGGTCAGAAGACCGGCAAAGGCTTCTACGTTTACGAGAAGGGCTCGCGCACCCCGCTGCCCAACCCGGAACTGCCGGCCATCATGGAAGCTGCTTCCAAGGAGCAGGGCATCGAGCGTCGTGAGCTGAGCGATGAGTACATCATTGAGCGCACCATCTACGCCCTGATCAACGAAGGCGCCAAGATTCTCGAGGAAGGCATCGCCCAGCGTGCCAGCGATATCGACGTCATCTACCTGAACGGTTACGGTTTCCCGGCTTATCAGGGTGGCCCGATGTTCTATGCTGACGCGGTCGGCCTGGATCGCGTATACGCCCGCATCTGCGAATTCCACGAGCAACACGGCGCCTGGTGGAAACCGGCCTCCCTGCTGGAAAAACTGGCCAAGGAAGGGCGCAAGTTCGCCGACCTGTGATGAATCAGTACGGTCAGCCCGCGGGCTGACCGTCGGATACCCGTATTACAACGAGGAACCACAATGGAAATCCATTATTCTCCCGAACAGCTCGCCTTCCGCGATGAAGTGCGTGACTTTCTGAAGCAGGAACTGCCTGCCGACATCGCTGCCAAGGTCAAACTGGGCAAGCACCTGCACAAAGCCGACCACGAACGTTGGCAGAAAATCCTGTCCAAGCGCGGCTGGTACGCGCCGGGCTGGCCGGTCGAGCACGGCGGCACTACTTGGGGCCCGATCGAGAAGCACATCTTTGACGAAGAGTCCGCCGCCGCTGGCGCACCGCGTCTGGTGCCGTTCGGTGTCAACATGGTTGCCCCGGTTATCATCAAGTTCGGTAGCGAAGAGCAGAAAGCCACCTACCTGCCGCGCATCCTCGACGGCACCGACTGGTGGTGTCAGGGTTACTCCGAGCCGGGCGCCGGTTCCGACCTGGCCTCGCTGAAGACCCGCGCCGTGCGCGATGGCGATCACTACATCGTCAACGGTCAGAAAACCTGGACCACCCTGGGCCAGCACGCCAACTGGATCTTCTGTCTGGTGCGTACCGACCCCGAAGCCCAGCAGCAGCGTGGCATCTCCTTCCTGCTGATCGACATGGCGACCCCGGGTATCACCGTTCGCCCGATCATCACCCTGGACGGCGACCACGAAGTCAACGAAGTCTTCTTTGACGACGTCAAGGTACCGGTCGAGAACCTGGTTGGCGAAGAGAACAAGGGCTGGACCTGTGCCAAGTACCTGCTGACCCACGAGCGTACCGGCCTGGCGGGTATCGGTGCGTCCAAGGCAGCACTGACCAACCTCAAGCGCATCGCCTCCAAGCAGCAGAAGAACGGCAAGCCGCTGCTGGAAGATAGCCTGTTCCGCAGCCAGATCGCCGAAGTTGAAATGTCGCTGATGGCCGCTGAAATGAGCACCCTGCGTATTGTCGCAGCCGCTTCCGAAGGTGGCGTACCGGGCTCCGAGAGCTCCATCCTGAAGGTACAGGGTACTGAAATCCGTCAGGCGATCACTCACCTGATGCGCAAGGCGCTGGGTCCGTACGCCCTGCCCTTCCTGCCGGAAGA
>DBHE01000243.1 GCA_002296055.1 Pseudomonadaceae bacterium UBA836 | reverse complement strand
TTCATGAGCGGATCGACAATCGCCCAGTCTTCGCGCATGGCGTCGACAGCTGGCGTTGTCTTGCTTGGATCGTTGCTCATGGTTACATCCTGAGAGGTGTGGACTGTGTAACAGGCCTGATAATCGGGAACTGGCTGTGGATGAAGTACCCGCCAGCGTCGTTCGCGTGGTCGGCGCCCTGCGACTTGTCAGGCTCGCCGCTATCGTTCCAGACCTGCTGTTCAAGGCAGTCGGCATAAACTGGGCACTTGTCCGCATTCACGCGGTACCTGCGCACACCCTTGGCGTTGCAGAACATAGCGTTCATCGCGTTGACGCGATCCTTCACTGGCGGGTTGGCTGCCGGCGCCTTAACGTGGAAGCCCGCCTGTTTCAGCAGAGCCAGATCGGTGACGCTGGCGTTGACCGACTTGCGCGAGTCTCCGGAGGCGTCTGGGTAAACCAACACCTCGCATGTTTTTTGGTATGTGTTGCCATCGAAGCGCCAATAGCGCTCTTTGATCTTCTGGATCATGTCTGGGGTGTCGTAACCCAGGGTGATCTCATCCACAGCAAAGGGCATGCCTTCACGTAGAACGTGTGAGATTGCCGACATCTTCCCAACGTTGAAGTCCATGCCGATGTGAAGCGCCTCGCCCTGCAGGTGCACTGCGTCCGTGCCGTTCAGCTTCCGGTCATAGGCGTGATATACCGTGCCGGAGGTCAGGTTGACGAACTGCCCCTTCAGGTACGCGCTGATCAGCTGCGGCGGATACGACTCCATCAGTGATGGGATGTAGTCATCCGGCAGGTTCAGCTCGTTGTCGAAGGTGGACGCCTGAACCAGTCCGTACAGTCCGGCCAGATGCGGCTTATCCCTGAGCTGCTTGACGAACTGCTGGTGGACAAACTTGAAGCCCTCCGGCGTCGTCGTGACATCAACGCCGTTCTTCAGCCCATCAACCTTGTAGCGCATCCGGGCGATGATCTTGCGCCACGCGTGCTGAGCTTTCAGCACCGGCAGAACATCCAGCTCGTCAACCAGGGCGTGCCCAATCTTGAAGCCAACGATGGTTTGCGGCTTCTCCATGGACCGGCAAATAGTGGTGCTGCGGTACCGGCCGCCCGCATAGAACTCGACTTCCTTGTCGCTTTCCTTGGTCTTTACCTTGAGGCCCCAGTCGAAGGCCACTTCCTCAATCGTGGGGAAGAAGATGTCCCGAATTTGCGGATAGGTCGGCGCGAAGTAGCCGGAGTTGATCTTCGGCCACTCCCAGACATGCTTGCAGATACCCGCTGACCCGACCCAAGTCTTACCCGAGCCAAACCCAGCCACGAAGCCGCGGAACTTGTGCGGCATGGCCAGGAACTCACCCTGCGGCACATTAAGCGTCGGCATCACGCTTCCTGGCGTCTACGATCTCGACTTCGACTCGCTGCGGCACCACATCGTGCGGATCAGCTTCCAGCTTTGCTTGCCGATTCACGTAAACATCGCCAACTTCCTTCGCCGCCTGCTCGAGCAGCTGGGCCGTCAGCGCCATGTTGCGCATGCCCTCTGCCCGCTCCGCCATCCTGCCAAGCGCCCGCAATCGGTACGCCCGGTTGGCAATGGGAATGTCCTGAGTCTCTTCCTTGAAGCGCTCGCGGCAGGCGTGGAACATGTCCGCCCACTTCTTCGCCAGCCCCCGTCCCGCGTACTTTGTGGGGTCATGGGACTCGCAGGCCTGGCGGCTCACATCAAGCCCGAACTCCTTCTTGACTGCCTCGGCCACCTGTGAGGGCGTGTCAAAGCATGCAAGTGCCTGAACTATGAACGCCCTGACCTCGCTTCGCAGTGCTGCCATATGATCGTCATCCGTCAAAACCTGTCAGTGATCAGGCCGACTTGAGCAGGCAGGTTCCGCAGGCCCTCGCGATATTGATTTGCGCCACCTCTGGCGCGCTTGCAGCAGCATCAATCATCTGCTGCACCTCAGTGCTTGCACCGTATCGGCGAACCACGCCAACGAACTCCTCCACGTCGTGGCCGCACAGCTCGAGCGCAGGCAGTCCGTCCTGGGTGAACTTCGGGGCACCGTACTGATCGAGCTTCTGGCGTATGTGGTACAGCTCATGCTCTACCAGGGCGCAGAACTCAGCATCGGTGCACTGGTCGCAGTAATCGGCCGCCAGTGTGATCAGGAAGTCCGGCTCTCGCCCGAACCATTCCCGCATCTGCTGCTCCTGCCGGGCCTTCTGCCAACCCCCGGCGCGGAACGCCACCTGCTCTGCCTGGCCAATGACTGTGCGCCCGCGCTTACCGAAGCCTGTCGCAGCCCATAGGATTGCAATGTCCGCATCCAGCAGGTGCGCATGGTCTTCGTTATGGATGCTGCCTGTGCTGGACAGGATTTCATCGGTGATCCACTCCCACACGCCGTCGGCAGGCTGGAGGGTCTGGAATATTTCTTCTCGCAGGGACTCAGGCGGGCGTGGGCGTGCTTGGCTCATGGCTTGGGGTCGCCCTGGATGAACTCCAGCCACTCGCCCACAATCCTCATCAGCACCTCATCGCCTAGCGCATCGGGTGGTTGCCGCCCAGCGGCCACGTCTCGAACAAGCGACACGGGCATAACCGAAGCTCCGCTATTGGTCTGTATGCAGAGGTGCGGCATGCGCTCTGACATGTCCACCACGTCACCGGCCATCACTGCTCCGGGCTGAACGCCGTATCAATCACGATCTGCTCGCCGAGACGCCGCAGACCAAGCGTTTGCAGGTCGTCGGACTTCGGGCCGAACCCAAAAGTCTCTACCCCGCCCTCTCGGTCCATCATGACCAGAACGCCGATGTCACACGGCTGAATTTCACCTGACTCCAGCTGCTCAAGAATGTAGCGCAGCGCCGTGGCCGGATCTTTGTAGCCTTCCTGCTTGAGCTGAACCACTTTGAGATCAGTCATGGCCTGCGTCTCGTATCACCAGCATTCGAGCGGTTTCCTCATGCCATAGGCCGGACAGAATGGCGACCACTAGACCCTGCGGGACGCCTGCATCCTTCGCCCGGTCTATCGCGCTACCGAGATCGGCGCACATAGCATTGAGGGCATCATTCACTTCCTGGCTGACGGGCTTGGACGAGTAAATGCGGCTGACGCTCACTTGGTGCTCTCCAGCTGGAGCTTGATACCGCGTGACACCCAGCGCTCAACCTTCTGCCAATCCGGATCACGGCCCGTTACAAGCGACATCATCGCAACGCCGGCCAGATACCAGTCGAGCCACCAGGCGCGTTTGATCAGCACGCGGCAGGTCAGCGGCTTAGCCATGGTTCGGCCTGAG
>DBHE01000095.1:2197-5664 GCA_002296055.1 Pseudomonadaceae bacterium UBA836 | reverse complement strand
GCTTCCTGCGCATCACGCAGGCGCGCCTGCGCCATAAGATGATCGAGCAACGCATAGCCATAACCGTTGCCCTGGCTCTCGGGCTTGACGGTCAGATTCAGCAGATGCGACTCGCCTGCGGCAGCCGATAGCACGCCGTGGCCAACCTGCTGGCGGCCACTGAACGCCAGCCAGCACTCATGCCCGGACTGGATGCAGTCGAGAAAGATGCCACGGGTCCAGGGGTGACTGAAGGCGGCGAACTCGACCGCCAGCACCGCATCCAGATCCGACTCCTGCATGCGGCGAAAACTCAATTCGCTCATTGTGTCCCCTGCCAGCGAGAACGCACACGGCGTAACAACGCCCACAACTCGGCCTTGCGCGCCGGCTGCCGCAACAGGGACTCAAGGTCCGGGGAAAACCAGGCTGGCGGCAGGTCATCAAGCGCTTCTTCGCAGCCCAGCAGGGTATCGGCCTGGGCCAGGTCAGCATCGACCAGCAAGGTGGTGGCAGAGCCAAAGCAGCCCAGCGACACCAGCTCGCGCCCTTCTACCCGCCCGCGCATGAATGCCTGCAAGCCGAGGCTGGCGGCGCCGGCGCTGCGGTCGAGTTGCGGATTACGGTTCAGCGGCCAGCGGAAGTCGCCGAGCAGCGCCGGGCGATCCGGCAACTGTACGGCGCGCAGAATGTCCTGCAGCAGGATGAACCCCGGCATAGCGCTTTCCAGGCCCGGCTCGGGCGCTTCGATCAGCAACAGACAGGGGCCCGCTTGCCAGAGCTGCAGGTAGAAAGGCGCAACCGGCTCGGCGGCCGGACCGGTGGGCTTTGGCGCGGGCTCTACAACCGGCTCAGGAGCGGCGACCGGCGCAGCAACGCTGGGTTTACCCGGGCGAGGTATCTCAATACGCGGGGCAGCGCTTAACGTGTCAGCAGGCGCCGCCTGGGGCTTGGGCGGCTGCGGCTGTTGCGGCTCGGCCTCGGGCAACAGCAACGCAGGCGGGCGCGCCGGCACGCCGCTCAGCGGATCACGCGGTATCCAGTTGGTGACCCCAAGCGCCTCCAGATAGGCAAGACGGGTTGCCTCGTACATCAGACCCCCGCCGTCTGTGGGTGCGCGCGATAGGCGCCTTCACGCATCAGGTTCAGCGCGTTGATGTACGCCTTGGCAGAGGCAACGACGATATCGGTATCAGCACCATTCCCGTTGACGATTCGGCCAGCCTTCTCCAGTCGCACCGTCACCTCCCCCTGCGAGTCGGTGCCCTGGGTGATGGCATTGACCGAGTACAGCTGCAGGCTGGCGGCCGAACCAATCAGTTGTTCTATCGCCTTAAAGGTGGCATCCACCGGCCCGGACCCTTCGGCCCGGGCAGTCTGCTCGTTGCCATCAACATTCAACTGTACCGACGCCACCGGCACCTCACCCATGCAGGAGGTCACCTCCAGATGGATCAAGCGGATATGCTCCTCCACCTCGGTCAGGGTATCGGTCACCAGCGCTTGCAGGTCTTCGTCGAAGATCTCGTGCTTGCGGTCAGCCAGTTGCTTGAAGCGCGCGAAGGCGGCGTTAAGCGCCTCGCCGGACAGCTCGATACCCAGCTCCTCAAGGCGCGAGCGAAAAGCGTTTCGGCCAGACAGCTTACCCAGGGAGAGCTTGTTGGTGTGCCAGCCAACTGACTGCGCGCTCATGATCTCGTAGGTTTCACGGTGCTTGAGCACGCCGTCCTGATGGATACCCGACTCATGGGCAAAGGCATTGGCGCCAACAATGGCCTTGTTTGGCTGAACCGGGAAACCGGTAATGCCGGACACCAGTCGCGAGGCTGCCAGAATATTCTCGGTTTCAATGCGCGTTTGCACATCAAGCAGATCCTTGCGGGTCTTGATCGCCATCACAATCTCTTCCAGCGCAGCATTGCCTGCTCGCTCGCCCAGACCGTTGATGGTGCACTCAACTTGCCGTGCACCGGCGGTCACCGCGGCCAAAGAGTTGGCGACCGCCAGCCCCAGGTCGTTGTGACAATGCACCGAGAAGATCGCCTTATCGGCATTCGGTACCCGCTGGATGATCTGACCGATGGTGTCGGCAAACTGGTGCGGAATGGCGTAGCCCACGGTGTCCGGGATATTGATGGTGCGGGCACCCGCATCGATGGCCGCTTCGATGATGCGACAGAGAAAATCGATCTCTGACCGGCCCGCGTCTTCACAGGAGAACTCCACGTCCGCGCACAGGTTACGAGCCCGCTTGACCGCCCGCACCGCTTGCTCAACCACCTGATCGGGCGGCAGCCGCAACTTGTGCTGCATGTGGATGGGGCTGGTGGCGATAAAGGTATGAATACGTCCAGCGTTGGCGCCGGCCAGCGCTTCAGCGGCGCGGTCGATGTCCGCATCCACTGCGCGCGACAGACTGCACACCACACTATCCTGAATAGTGTCGGCAATCAGCTTGACCGCCTCGAAGTCGCCTGGGCTGGCAATCGCAAAGCCTGCCTCAATGACATCCACGCGCAGCTTTTCCAGCGCGCGAGCAATCCGCAGTTTCTCGTCTTTGGTCATGGACGCGCCGGGGCTCTGCTCCCCGTCACGCAGCGTGGTATCGAAGATGATTACCTGATTCTGTGTCATGTCCGCAGCCCTCCGCGATGACGTTTACCCCAACGTGCAATGATACCCGATCCAGCCGCGCGAGCGGCACGCACACTAAGCGCTGTTTATTGGCTGCCAACACGGCAAGGCAGTTTGATTCATCAACGCGCTCGCCTGCCCTATGCTGTCGGAATACTCACTACAACAGTCTGACGAGCCAGCGCATCGCCAGACAACAACAGGAGACTGGATGCATGTTTGACCGTCATTTTGCAGTATGGCCGGACCAGGTACCCCGCGAACTGGAACTACCGGCAACCAACCTGTACCACAACATCACCGTCTCTGCGCTGCGCTACCCGGACCATCCGGCCATCCACTACTACGGCAGCAACATCAGCTATCGTCAGCTGCAGGATGAAACCGAGCGTCTGGCCGGCTACCTGCAGCAGGCTGGCGTTCAGGCAGGCGACCGCGTACTGCTGTACATGCAGAACAGCCCGCAATACATCATCGGTTACTTCGCCATTCTGCGCGCCAATGCGGTGGTGGTGCCGGTCAACCCGATGAACCGGACAGCCGAACTCGCCTACCTGATCGAAGACACACAGGCGCCTGTCGCCCTCTGCGGACAAGAGCTGAGCGAGTTCGTCGCTCCCCATATCGGCGAAGGTTGCCTGCGTGAAGTTATCGTCTCGGCGTATAACGAATATGTGCAGCAACCCACCGACCTCACGCTGCCCGATGTTGTCTCCGAGGCTGCGAACATCGCTACCGCGAAGGGTATAAGCCGCTGGCAGGACGCGCTCAAAGCCAACCTGCGCCCCGGCCCGTTGACTGCAGGCCCCAGCGACCTCTGCGTCATCCCTTACAGCTCAGGCACAACAGGCAAC
>DBHE01000095.1:1935-2087 GCA_002296055.1 Pseudomonadaceae bacterium UBA836 | reverse complement strand
ATGTTCCATGTGACCGGCATGCAGTCCTGCATGAATTCCACTCTCTACGCAGGCGGCACTCTGGTGGTCATGACGCGCTGGGACCGCAAGGTCGCGGCCGCCCTGATCGAGAAACTGAAGATCAACACCTGGCGCAACATCTCCACCATGGT
>DBHE01000095.1:0-1894 GCA_002296055.1 Pseudomonadaceae bacterium UBA836 | reverse complement strand
TACAGCTCAGGCACAACAGGCAACCCCAAGGGCTGCGTTCACACCCACCACAGTGTCATGGCCACAACGGTGTACGGCGCCGCCTGGGTAAATACCCAACACAGCTGCATCCACCTTGTGTCGGTACCCATGTTCCATGTGACCGGCATGCAGTCCTGCATGAACTCCACGCTGTACGCAGGCGGCACCCTGGTGGTCATGACGCGCTGGGACCGCAAGGTCGCGGCCACCCTGATCGAGAAACTGAAGATCAACACCTGGCGCAACATCTCCACCATGGTGGTCGACATGCTGTCCGACCCGGATATCGACAAGTACGATATCAGCTCGCTGACTGGCATCGGCGGCGGCGGCGCAGCCATGCCGGCAGCCGTAGCGGCGAAGCTCAAAGACAAGACAGGTCTGATCTATATGGAAGGCTACGGTCTGTCAGAAACCATTGCAGCAACCCACGTCAACCCGCCGCATGCCTGCAAGGCGCAATGTCTTGGCATTCCCTTTATCGGCGTGGATTCACGCGTGATCGACGTCGAGACCCTGAAAGAAGTAGAGCCTGGCGTCACCGGCGAAATCATCATGCGCGGCGAGCAGATCTTCCAGGGGTACTGGAACAAGCCAGAGGCCACCGAAGAGGCCTTCGTTGAGCTCGACGGCGAACGTTTCTTCCGCTCGGGTGACCTGGGTTACTACGATGAAGAAGGCTATTTCTTCCTGGTCGACCGCGTAAAACGCATGATCAACGCCTCGGGCTTCAAGGTCTGGCCCGCAGAGGTCGAGTCGCTGATGTACGCGCACCCAGCCATTCAGGAAGTCTGCATCATCTCCGCACCGCACGAACGTCGCGGCGAAACAGTAAAGGCCGTTGTCGTATTGGCCAAGGGGCAGGAAGCAACCACCGAACAGGACATCATCAGCTGGTGCCATGAGAATATGGCCGCCTACAAGTGCCCGCAGATCGTCGCCTTCAGCGACAGTATCCCCAAGTCGCCCACCGGCAAGCTGATGTGGAGACACCTGCAGGATGTAGAATGGGGCCGCGCCTGACCAAGGCACACCCCCCAAACAAAAAGAGCGCCCTCGGGCGCTCTTTTTGTTTACAGCTCGCTCACATCACTTGCCGGCCACCCCTTCATAGATGAAGGTCATCGGACGTGGCCCTTTTATATAGCCGGTTTCCAACTGCTCAATCACAAACCCAGCCTCTGTAATCAGCGCAGGAATATCCCGATCGAGATGGCAACCACCAGCGAGCGGCTTCCACCAAGGCGTTAGACGCCGCTGCCAGGTCTGTACGCTCTTTTCAGGGGCAAGGCCGTGCTCACAAAACAGCAGGCGGCCATCGTCAGCCAGAACACGTTTCATTTCCTGCAAAGCCGGAAGCGGGTCCGCAATGCTGCACAACGTAAACGTCATAACGACAGTGTCAAAGCGGCCGGCGTCCGCGTGTATACCGCGCACATCAACAGCAACCATATCGACTGGAATGCCGATTTCGGCAGCGCGCTGCCTGGCAGCAACCTGCATTTGCGCGGCTGGGTCAACGCCCGTCACCCGAGTTACCCGCGCCTTGTCGTAGTAAGCGAGATTCAGCCCGGTTCCAATACCGATTTCAAGAACATCGCCATGCGCCTGAGGAACAAGCCGCGCACGTCGCTTCATAACATCACCCATGCCACAGGCGGTATCGATCAGCTTGGGCAATACATACCTGTCGTATATCCCCATACAGCCTCCTTCTCTTGCCATGAGCTTAGCAGCCGGCGGAATCAGAAAGGCGAAGCGAGGGATGAGTTCAGACTGAGCAATCTGGCAGTCGCGCAGCGCGCGGAAGGCAGCAATAAACGAGGGAAGCGGAGCATGCGCCCAGCATTTTTCCGCGCCCAAAGAAAAACAC
>DBHE01000228.1 GCA_002296055.1 Pseudomonadaceae bacterium UBA836 | reverse complement strand
TGACACGCTGGGGTGAACAACAGGCTCAGCCCAGCTGAGGGTAACCTTGGCAGTAGGCTGAAGTACTCGAATTACAACAGGAGCTAAACACATGACAGACGCAGTTATCGTATCCACGGCCCGTACCGGCCTGGGCAAGTCCTACCGTGGCGCACTGAACAACACCCACAGTGTCGACATGGCCGGTTTCGTCATCGAAGAAGCCGTCAAGCGCGCAGGTATCGATCCGGCGCTGGTTGAAGACGTCATCCTCGGGGCAACCTTCCACGAAGGTGCTCAGGGCAAAAACATGGCGCGTCTGGCTGCCATCCGTGGTGGTCTGCCGGTTACCACCGCCGGCATGTCCCTGAACCGCTTCTGCAGCTCGGGCCTGCAATCCATCGCCATCGCTGCCCAGCGCGTTGTCAGCGAAAAGATCCCGGCTATCGTCGCCGGTGGCGTTGAGTCCATCAGCCTGTGCCAGAACGACAAAATCAACATGTTCCACGGTACCAACGAGTGGATCATGAAGAACAAGCCGGAGCTGTACCTGTCCATGATCGAAACGGCCGACATCGTAGCCCAGCGCTACAACGTTAGCCGTGAGTCTCAGGACGAGTACTCTCTGCTGAGCCAGCAGCGCGTTGCTGCCGGTCAGCAGAGCGGCAAGTTCGCCGACGAAATCGTGCCGTTCAAGACCATCATGAAGGTCCAGAACAAGGAAACCGGCGAAATCACCGACCAGGAAGTAGTGCTGGATCGCGACGAGTGCAACCGTCCGGGTACCACCCTGGAAGGCCTGTCCTCCCTGCAAGCTGTTCGTGGCCCGGGCAACTTCATCACCGCTGGTAACGCCAGCCAGCTGTCTGACGGTGCTTCCGTTTGCACCGTGATGAACAGCAAAGTTGCCGAGCAGCTGAACGTTGAGCCGATGGGTATCTTCCGTGGCTTTGCCGTTGCCGGTTGCGAGCCTGACGAAATGGGCATTGGCCCGGTCTTCGCCATTCCGCGTCTGCTGGAGCGTAACGGCCTGAAGATGGACGACATCGGCCTGTGGGAGCTGAACGAAGCCTTCGCTTCTCAGGTTGTCTACTGCCGCGACAAGCTGGGCATCCCGGCTGAAAACCTGAACGTCAACGGCGGCTCCATCGCTATCGGTCACCCCTACGGTGTAACCGGTTCCCGCCTGACTGGCCACGCGCTGATCGAAGGCAAGCGCCGCGGCGTCAAGTACGTGGTTGTCACCATGTGCATCGGTGGCGGCCAGGGCGCAGCCGGTCTGTTCGAGATCGTCTGATCCCAGCCGCAAGCTGCAAGCCGTAAGCTGCAAGCAAACCCGGGCCATGCTCGGGTTTCGCTTTTCGGGTTCGGCTTGTTGCTTACCGCTTGAAGCTTGCAGCTAAAATTCCAGAGGAATTTTCCGTGTCACAGAAAATCATCAATACCGACGATCTCGCGTTTCTGCTCTACGAAATGCTGGATATCGAGCGTTTTACCCAATTTCCGCGTTACGAGGACCACAGCCGCGACACCTTTGACGCCGCCATCGAGCTGGCGCTGAAGGTCGCGAGCGAAACCTTCGCACCGCACAACCGCCTGTGTGATGAAGACGAACCGCGCTTCGAGAACGGCAAAGTCGTAATTCGCCCGGAAGTCTCCGAGGCGCTGGCCGTGCTGCGTGACACCGGCCTGATGGCGGCCTCGCAGGATTACGAGCGTGGCGGCATGCAGCTGCCGGCGGCTGTCTCCCAGACCTGTATCGGCCTGATCAAGGGCGCCAACGTCAGTACCCAGGCATACGCCGGTCTGACCATCGCCGCCTGCAACCTGATCATGGCGCACGGCACCGACGAGCAGAAGCAGCGCTACGCTGAGCCGATGATGGCTGGCCGCTTCTTCGGCACCATGTGCCTGACCGAGCCGCATGCCGGCTCCTCGCTGGGTGACATCAAGTCCCGCGCTGTGCCACAGGACGACGGCACCTACCGCATTAGCGGCAACAAGATCTTTATCTCCGCCGGTGATCACGAACTGAGCGAGAACATCGTTCACCTGGTGCTGGCCAAGCTGCCTGACGCACCGCCCGGCGCAAAGGGCATCTCGCTGTTTATCGTGCCCAAGTTCCTGGTCAACGACGACGGCAGCCTTGGCGAGCGCAACGACGTTCAACTGGCTGGCCTGATTCACAAGATGGGTTACCGTGGCACCACCTCCACCATGCTCAACTTCGGTGAGAAGGGCGGAGCGGTTGGTTACCTGGTCGGCGAGCCGCACAACGGCCTGGCCGGCATGTTCCACATGATGAACGAGGCGCGCATCGGTGTGGGTCTGGGTTCGGTCATGCTGGGTTACACGGGTTACCTGCACGCACTGGAATACGCCCGTGAGCGTACCCAGGGCCGTGGCATGGCAGAGCGTGACCCGAACACCCCGATGATTCCGCTGGTTCAGCACGCCGACATCCGTCGTCTGCTTCTCGCGCAGAAAGCCTTCGTCGAAGGCGGTCTGTCGCTGTGCCTGTTTTCCTCGACGCTGGTCGACGAGAAGAAGCACTCGCCGGACGCCGCTGTGCGTGAAGAGGCCGCTGGCCTGCTCGACCTGCTGACGCCCATCGTCAAATCCTGGCCGTCGCAGTTCTGTCTGGAAGCCAACAGCCTGGCGATTCAGGTACACGGTGGCTACGGCTACACCCGTGAGTACCCGGTTGAGCAGTTCTACCGCGACAACCGCCTGAACCCGATCCATGAAGGCACCCACGGCATTCAGGGTCAGGACCTACTGGGCCGTAAGGTCACCATGGCCGGTGGCCGTTTCTACCAGAGTCTGCTGACCCGCATCCGCGCCACGCTGGACGAGTGTGCAAGTGTCGCTGAGCTGAAGGCCAACGCCGAGCTGCTGAGCGCTGCGCTGAGCACCGTCGAAGGCGTGACTGAAGCCCTGCAGGCGGTGAAGAAGAGCGAACCCGATCGCGCGCTGGCCAACGCCTACCTGTACATGGAGTGCTTCGGCCATCTGGTTGTCGGCTGGCTCTGGCTGCGTCAGGCGCAAGCTGCTCTGCGTGGTCTGCAGAACGGCGGCGAGCGCCCGGCGAGCTTCTACCAAGGCAAGCTCAACGCCTGCGACTACTTCCTGCGTTACGAGCTGCCCAAGCCGCTGGCGCTGGCAGAGGTGCTACGCAGCGCCGACCGTACCACGCTGGACATGCCGCTGGATTGCTTCTGATCTGGTTGCTG
>DBHE01000134.1:16879-53925 GCA_002296055.1 Pseudomonadaceae bacterium UBA836 | reverse complement strand
AGCTTCTGCGTGCTGCCCGGTGAGTTTGAACCCGACTGCCTGCTGGTGTTCGTCAACGAAGCCGACCAGCAGCTGTATCTGCAATGCCCGGAAGGCCAACGCCTTGAACCCCTGACCCAACACCCCGAGTGCCGCTACGGCGGGCTCTGCGCAGACCTTGCGCGCCGCCGCGTGCTGGCGGTGGAAGAGGCACATCTGCCGGGTCGGGTGGAGCACCGGCTGGTCGCCATCGGGCTGGACGGCTCGCGCCAGTTGCTCGCCAGCGGCGCTGACTTCTACTACAGCCCGCAGGTCAGTGATTGCGGCACGCAGCTGGCCTGGATCGAATGGGATCGCCCTGACCTGAGCTGGACCCGCACCCGCCTGATGCTGGCAACGCTGGCGGCCGACGGCAGCGTGGCGCAGGTGCAATCGCAGGCAGGTGCTGACGAAGCGCTGCAGCAGCCGCGCTTTGATCAAAAAGGCCAGCTGTGCTGCCTGTCTGATCGCAGTGGCTATTGGGTGCCGTGGCTGTTTACCGATGGCGGCCCGCGCAAGTTGCCGGCGATTGCCGCTGACCATGCGCCCGCACCCTGGCAGCAGGGCAGCAATACCTGGGTAACGCTGAATGACGGCTGGATGGCGCTGAGCTGGAGTGAGGCCGGCTACGGCCATCTGGCGTTGCGCCATTCGGTCAGCGCCGAAGAGCGGCGGCTGGCCCACGGCTACAGTCGCTTCCGCCACCTGTGCAGCGACGGCAAGGCGCTGTATTGCATCGGCGCCTCGCCCAGTTGCACCGCCGCCATTCTGCGCATTGAACTGGCCACCGGCGAACTGACCCGCCTGCTGGGCGACGACACCGCGCTGGACACTGCCGACTTGTCGCGCCCCGAACGGTTGCTGTATCTGAGCGCGGGCGGCGAGAGCGCCCACGGCTTTTTCTATCCGCCGCGCAATCACGCTCAGAAGATCGATCAACCACCGCCGCTGCTGATCTTCACCCACGGCGGGCCTACCTCGGCCTGCTACCCGGTGCTGGATAATCGCATCCAGTTCTGGACCCAGCGCGGCTTTGCCGTTGCCGATCTGAACTACCGTGGCAGCACCGGCTACGGCAGGCCGTATCGTCAGCGCCTGCAGGGCAATTGGGGCGTGACCGATGTGGAAGACGTGCTGGCGGCCGTCGACTATCTGAGTCAGCAGGGTAAGGTGAATCCGGCGCAGGTGTTTATCCGCGGCTCCAGCGCCGGTGGCTACACCACCCTCTGCTCGCTGGTGGCCGGGGCAGGGCGCTTCCGCGCTGCTGCCAGCCTCTACGGTGTAAGTGATCCGCTGCAGCTGCGCGCGGTGACCCATAAGTTTGAGGTCGACTACATCGACTGGCTGATCGGCGACCCCGACACCCAGCCCGAGCGCTACGTGGAACGCTCACCCTTGGCCCAGGCCGAACGCATCCGCACCCCGGTGATCTTCTTCCAGGGCCTGCGCGACGCCGTCGTACTGCCCAGCCAGACCGAACAGATGGTCGCCGCGCTGGACGACAACGGCGTGCCGGTGCACTGCGTCACCTTCGCCGACGAACGCCACGGCTTCCGCAGGGCCGCGCATTTGGCGCAGGTGCTGGAAGAGGAGTTGGCGTTTTATCAGGCGTGGTTGTAATCCGGCCCCGTCGAACCTAAACGGCCCGCCCCGATTACTCTGTCATCCCCGCGCAGGCGGGGGATCCAGTCCGGGCGTTGGCGTGTCCCTGGATTCCCGCCTTCGCGGGAATGACGTTTGGGTGGGTAGGGTTGTGGTGTGTATAACGGCGACCGCGAGTCTGCCGTCGTTCCCCCCAATCCTCGTCATCCCCGCGTAGGCGGGGATCCAGTTCGGGTGTTGGCGTATCACTGGTTTCCCGCCTTCGCAGGAATGACGTTTGGGTGGGGTGGGTTATGGTTTGGATAGCCGCGCCCGCGAGTCTCCCGTCGTTCCCCCAATCCTCGTGATCCCCGCGTAGGCGGGGATCCAGTTTGGGCTTTGGCGTATCCCTGGATTCCCGCCTTCGCGGGAATGACGCTTGGGTGGGGAGGGTTGTGGTGTGCATAACCGCGTCTGCGAGTCTTCCGTCGCTCCCCCAATCCTCGTCATCCTCGCGCAGGCGGGGATCCAGTTTGGGCGTTGGCGTATCACTGGACTCCCGCCTCCGCGAGAATGACGTTTGGGTGGGTAGAGTTGGACCTCGGGCGGCCTGGCAAGGGGCATCTGGGCGCCAGAGTGTGGTGCATCATGCTAGTCTCGCTGCGTTGCCAATAATACGAGTTATGAGGAGATGTCCGGTGAGCACGTTTTCCCCTGTGCAGTGGTGTCTAAGCGCGTCGGTGGATGTACCGGCGATGGAAACCGTGGATGACTGGCTGACCCACTGGCGCCAGTTGCCGCTGGATGAGGCATCACCGCTGGCCTTGGCGGTCATGGGCGGCTATCAGGCGGATCGCACTGCCTGGGCGTTCAGCGCCGGGTATGAAGCCGCGCTGCGGGCGATGTTTCCGCAGATACGGGGCGGTGGGCTGCACGGCTTCAGTCTGAGCGAGGAGGGTATTCGCAGCCCGCGTGACCTGCAGACGCTCTGGCGCACGGACGCCTCGGGCGGTATCCAGCTCAGCGGCAACAAGGGGTGGGTGCCCATGCCGGAGCATTGTGAAGCCTATTTTGTGGTTTGCCGTGCCAGCGGGGCAGACGGCGCCCTCAGTGTGGTGCGCCTGCCGGCCACGGCGGACGGCGTAACCATGAGCCCGCGCAACCCTGCGGCCTTTATGCCGGAGCTGCCGGCGGCGCGTATGCAGTTGCAGGATGTCCAGCTGGATGCCTCAGCCATGCTGCCGGGTGATGGCTGGAGCGATTACGCCAGACCTTTTGGCGCGCTGGAAGAGCTGTACGTTAGTGCCGCGCTGATGGGCTATCTGCTGCGCGAAGGGCGCGCCCGTGCGTGGCCGCAGGCGTTGCTGCGTCAGATGCTGGCCGCCATTAGTCTGCTGGAGCGCATCGCGCCTGAGGTGGGCTGCGCCAACCGCGGGCAGCTGCTGCTGGCCGGTGCCACGGAGTGGGTGCGTGCGCTGATGACCCAGGCCACCGCGGAATGGGCCAAGCAGCCGAGTGATGAGGCTGGACAGCGCTGGGTGCGCGACCAGACTGTGCAACGTATGTGGGCTGCAGCTGGCGCCAAGCGTGGCGAGCGCGCCTGGCAGGCCCTGACGGCCGCGCAATGACGGCAGTGACCGCCCGCGAGGTGTATCAGCTGTTCCGCGATGTGGCGCTGCAGCAAAAAACGCTGCTGCCTGACGATGGCCCGCACTGGTGTGATGTAGACACGGGCACCGTCTGGGTACGTATCGATCAGCACCGCATTGCCCTGTTCAAAGACGCCGGCCAGCTGCACCACTGCTTGCGTTGCGAGCTAGACGATGGCCGCGTTGCCGAGCAGCAGGCCTGGGACAGCCCGGGCACTGACCCGCTGGAGTTGCTCAGTGTGTGGGAGCGCACCCAATTGCTCAGGGCGCTGGCAGGCTGAGCGCCGTTGAGGCGGCGGCAAACGAGGCAAGGCAGGGGTTGGGGTTGTCCGGATTCCAGTACAACCCTTGCTCGACCAAGGGTGCGTCGGTCAAGGGCACAAACACACAGCCGGCCAGCTGCATTCGCGCCATTGAGGCCGGCACCAACGCTACCCCAAGCCCGCGTGCTACCAGGTTCACAATGGTTTGCTGCAGGTGGGTCTCAACGCGAATCTGCGGCGTAAAGCCGGCGCCATGACAGCAGCGCATGACGGCCTCGTGCAGTGGCGGTGCGGTGCTCGCCGGAAAGCAGATAAACGCATCGCCCGCCAGCTCGCCGGCCGCGATCCGCTGTGCTCCGGCCAGGCGGTGCGCCGCTGGCAGTACGGCACACAGCGGCTCCTGAAACAGGGCCTGATAGTGCAGGCCGTCGGGTAGATGCAGTGGAAAGCTGACGCCGGCATCGACTGCGCCTGACAGCAGCGCCTGCTGCAAATCACGGGGCAGGGTTTCTTCCAGCCGCAGTTGCACTTGGGGGTGGTGCTCGGCATAGGCCGAGATTAACTCCGGCAGCAGGTGCCAGGCCGCGTACATGGTAAAGGCGATGCGCAGCTCGCCCTGTTCTCCCAGCGCGGCAGCGCGGGCAGAGGCCCCGGCGCGCTCCAGGTCAGTCAGAAGGCGCGCGATGTCGCGCTGAAACTGTAGCCCGGCAGGTGTCAGTACCACGCTACGTGAATGACGCCGGAACAGCGGTGTGCCAACGCTTTGCTCCAGAGCACTGATTTGTCTGCTGAGCGGGGGCTGGGTCATGTTCAACTGCTCGGCCGCGCGGCTGAAGTTGAGCGTATCGGCCAGGGCAATAAAACTGCGCAGTTGCTGCAGGGTCATTATCTATCCAGTTTTGGTATTGATGTGCCTGATAAATAGCATTGGACGGTATTGTTTGCTAGCCCTAGTCTGAGCGCCCCTGTTCTGCTGTGGTTGTTCCTATGCTTGCCGTACTCAATGTGTTGCTGCCCATCTTTGCCCTGATTCTGGCCGGTTATCTGTGTCGCCGCACTGGCTGTATGGGAGAAACCGCTGCGTCGGAGCTGAACCGCCTTGTGGTATGGCTCTGCTTGCCGGCGCTGCTGTTTCAAACCACGGCAACGGCCACGCTGGACGAGATTTGGCATCCGGGGTTTATCGCGGTTATCAGCATCGGCTCGCTGGCGGTGTTCTTCGCTACCTTGCTGTATCGACTGCGTGGGCGCTCTCTTGCTGACGCCAGCATTGACGGTCTTAGCGCTGCGTATGCCAACACCGGTTATATCGGCATTCCGCTGTGTCTACTGGTGTTGGGTGACGACGGTCTGGCGCCGGCGTTGATTGCCTCGCTGATTGTGGTGTGCGTGCTCTTTACCGTGGCGGTCGTGCTGGTGGAGGCCGGGCTGCAGCGTGCCGGCTCACCGCTGCGGGTAGTCGGGCGGGTGACCTTGGCGCTGGCCAAAAACCCGCTGGTAGTCGCGCCCTTGTTAGGGGGTGTCTGGAACCTGGGCGGCGTTGAGCAGCCGATTGCGATGGCGCGCTTTCTTGAGTTGCAGGGTGACGCGACCGTGCCCTGTGCGCTGATATCGCTCGGGCTGTTTCTGGCCCGCCCACAGCCCGCCGTGGCAGGTGGCGCCGGGGCGCTGGTGTTGATCAAGCTGATCGTGCAACCGGCGCTGGTGTGGGGCTTGGCGACCTGGGTATTTCATTTGCCGCCGCTGTGGGCCAAGGCTGCCTTGCTGCTCAGCGCGCTGCCAACGGGCACCGGGCCGTTCATGCTGGCCGAGTTTTACGGGCGTGAGGCTGCTGTGGTGGCGAGGGCGGTGCTGTGGTCGACGCTAGGGTCCTTGGTGACCTTGTCGCTGTGTTTGTTGTGGTTAGGGTGAGGCGGCTTCGGGGTTAGCGAGAGAGGTGTAAAGATCGGCCCAGCCGGGGTTTGCTTGTTCGATCAGGTTGAGCTTCCAGTGGCGGTTCCACTTCTTGAGCTGCTTTTCGCGGGCGATGGCTGAGAGCATGTCTGCGGCTTGCTCGACGTACACCAGGTGGTGGATTCGGTAGCGCTGGGTAAAGCCCGGCACCAGGTCGTTCTTGTGCTCCCAGATGCGTTTGATCAGGTTGCTGGTGACACCGATGTAGAGAGTGCCGTTGCGTTTGCTGGCGAGGATGTACACGCAGGGTTGTTTGGGCATCCGGGTGGTTCTCCAGGGTAGGTGCTGGCTGATGTTATCGCGTGACTGGATCCCCGCCTTCGCGGGGATGACGAGGAGTTTTTGGATTAACCGTGGGAGCTCTTCTGTGACTCCTGCTTACGTTTGGTCAACTCTGCGGCATCACTTTAGACATGCCCGCCATATAAACCTCGTCATCCCCGCGAAGGCGGGGATCCAGTCGCGCGCTGGCGCTGGTGCAGTATCCAATTGTCGGCCACCGAATAGCGCTGGCACTTTTCCGTCAATGCGATAGGGTTGGCACGCAGCAGCTGATTTGCCGAATGGGCTGCGTTGAGCACCGACTACCCATAACAAGAGAGCACCCCAATGCCCGCCTTACCCCGCCTGATCAACGCCGCAGGCCAGCCCAGCTATGGCCTCTTCCCCGACGGGGTAGAGGAGATCAACTACCTCGATTTTGACTTGTGCACGGTGATGGACAAGCCGCGCTCGCAGCTGGCTCGGCGCTTTGGCTGCAACCAGTTTCAGTTCATCAGCCTGCTCAGCCCTGAGCTGGTGGTTGGGGTGGCGATTGTTGATCTCAAGTTGGTCAGCAACGCCTTTGTTTACCTCTATGATCCACGCACTGGGCGCTTTGACGAGTTCAGCTTTCTGCAGCCGCTGGCGCGTAATACGCGCATCGATCCACGCCCGGGTGACGGGGCGGCGGTGTTTGCCAAAGGGGCGAATCGCATCAGCGTGGATGCAGGCACCGAACCCGGTGTACGTCACCTGCAGGTGGAGCTGGCCGGTGGTACGCGGATTGCTGCGCGCATAGACGAGGCGCCCAGCCAGCAGCCGTTGTCTGTGTGCACTCGGGCCGGTTATGCAGGCTGGGTGTTTACCCGCAAGACAGCGGCGCGTGTCTGCAGCGGCAGCGTGAGTTGGCGGGGGCAGCGGTTTGATCTGCGCCAGATTGGCGCCCTGGCAGCGGTAGACTGGACGGCGGGGTTTATGCGTCGTGAGACATTCTGGAACTGGGGCAGCTTGTCTTGCCGCTTACCGGACGGGCGCCGGCTGGGCTTCAACCTGGCGGCAGGAGTGAACGAAACCGGCTTTACCGAGAACGGACTTTGGCTGGACGATCAACTGGTCAAGGTCGATATGGTCGACTTTCAGTTTGATCGCAGCGCGCCACTCTCACCCTGGCAGCTGCGCTCGGCCGATGGCCAGATCGATCTGCAGTTTGCACCGGCCGGCAGTCGGCAGGAAAAGCTCAACGCGCTGCTGCTGGCATCCAACTTCAAGCAGCATTTTGGGCAGTACAGTGGGGTGCTACGGCTGCCGGGCGAGACGCTGCAGATTACTGATGCCTGGGGGCTGGTGGAAGATCACTACGCCCGCTGGTAGCAGACTGCGGCTGCGCTGATGGCAGGTCAATCAGCAGGCCGATGACGGGGCATGGCGGGTTGGCAGCGGGCCTGAGGCTGCCTATTCTGTCTGTTCATTGAGACACAAGACCCCACAAGGGCTGCCCATGAAACCCGCACTTCCCGACGGCCTGATTGTGGTCGCCAAGGCTGATTGTCCGACCTGTCGACTGGTCGAGCCGCTGCTGGCCGAGATCGCCCAGGCCGGTCCACTGACGGTTTACGCCCAGGACTCGGCAGAGTACGCCGCTGAGCTGCCGTCTGCCCTCTACGACCAGAGCCTCGAACACTCCTTCCATCTCGGCATTGAGTTTGTACCCACGCTGATTCGCGTTGAAAACGGCCAAGAGGTCGAGCGCACCTACGGCTGGCACAAGGAAGACTGGCGCCAACTGACCGGCTTACCTGAGCTGGGCGAGGCGTTGCCGATCATGCGCCCGGGGTGTGGCTCCAAAACCCTGGAGCCCGGCATTAGCGAAGAGCTGGAGCTGGCCTTTGGTGATGTGCGGTTGAGCGCCCGCGAGATCGACATGAGCGCGTCCGATGACCCGATGGAAGCCTGCTTTGAGCGCGGCTGGAGCGACGGCCTGCCGGTCGTGCCGCCCACGCCGGTGCGGGTGCTGCGCATGCTCAAGGGCACCAGCCGCCAGGCCGATGAGGTGGTTGGGTTGATGCCGCCGGACCTGGTGCCTCTGACCGTCGAGAAAGTGGCCATCAATGCGGTGCTGGCCGGCTGCAAGCCGGAGTACATGCCGGTACTGCTGGCGGCGCTGGAGGCAGCGCTGAGTGATGAGTTTGGCTTGCACGGGCTGATCTGCACCACCATGTTCGGCAGCCCGATGATTGTGGTCAACGGGCCGGCGGCGCGCGCCATCGGCATGAACTCGGGAGTCAATGCGCTCGGGCAGGGTAACCGCGCCAACGCCACCATCGGCCGGGCGCTGCAGCTGATCATTCGTAACGTGGGCGGCGGCCGTCCCGGCGAGATTGATCGGGCTACCCTAGGTAACCCCGGCAAGTACAGTTTCTGCTTCGCCGAGGCCGAAGACGCCGACTGGTTGCCGCTGGCGCAGGAGCGCGGTGTTGAGGACGGGCGCTCGGCGGTGACTCTGTTCCCCGGCGAGGGGGTGCAGGGCATTGTTGATCAGAAGTCCCGCGACCCGGAATCGCTGGCGCGCTCCTTTGCGCTGTCGCTGCGCACCGTCGATCACGCCAAGCTGGCGATGGCCGGTGATGCTGTGCTGGTGGTCTCGCCCGAGCATGCGCGGGTGTTCATCGACGCGGGTTGGTCCAAGCAGCGGCTGCGTGAAGAGCTGGAACGCCTGCTGCTGGCGCCGGGCGCCGAGCTGGTGGCTGGCGCTGGCGGCATCGCAGAAGGTATTCCTGAACGTTTCAAGGATCAGCAGGTGCCCAAGTTCCGGCCCGGCGGGCTGCTGATTGTCCGGGCTGGCGGCACCGCTGGCCTGTTTTCCGCCATCATCGCTGGCTGGGCCGCTTCCGGCCCGGTTGGCTCGTCTCCGGTAACACGTGAGGTAACGTCATGACCGACAACATAGTGCTTGATCCGACCGCAGAACGCGCGCCGGCCCAACGCGCGCGTCTGGCACGCCCAACCAGCCTTGAAGGCAAGGTGGTGGGGCTGCTGGATATCTCCAAACCGCGCGGCAACGTCTTTCTCGATCGCATCGAGGAGCAACTGGCAGACATGGGTATCGAGGTGAAGCGTTACGCCAAGCCCACCTTCACCCGCATTGCCCCGACTGAACTCAAGCAGCAGATGGCCGCCGAGGTGGATCTGCTGGTGGAAGGTCTGGCCGACTGAGGGTCTTGCACGTCGTGCTGTATGCATGACATCGCAGACCTGGAGTCGCGTCAGATCCCGGGAGTAGGGGTTGCCTCCAGTGAATTTGTACAGGCCGCGGCGTTGCAGTCCAAGGCCCTTGGCTTTGATCCGGCCATGGTCTTTGTGCCGCATCCGATTCAGGACCGCACCGACGATGAAATGCGCGCGCTGGCTGATGGCGCGCTGGCAGAAATCCTGCGTCTGCTGCAAGACGACGCAGACTGACGCGGCGGTGGCCGCATGAGTGCGGCCGGCATGCGTCCACCAGCGGTGGACCGGGTTCTGGCCTGGCCGCTGGTGCAGCAACTGGTCGCCGACCACGGTCGCACCTTGGTGCTGGATGCCGTGCGCGCCGGCCTGCAGCACTGGCGAGAGGGGCTGTTGTGTGATGATCAGGCGCTGGTGCACTGGCTGCAGCAGCACCTGCATCGTCTGCTGGCGCCGTCCATGCGTCCGCTGCTCAATTTGACCGGCACGGTGCTGCACACCAACCTCGGCCGTGCGCCGTTGCCACCCGAAGCGGTGGCAGCGATGAACGCGGTGGCCTTGGGTGCCAGTAATCTGGAATTTGATCTGGCCACTGGGCAGCGCGGTGACCGCGATGAGCACGTTGAACAGTGGATCTGCCGGCTGACCGGCGCCGAAGCCGCCACCGTGGTCAACAACAACGCCGCCGCGGTGCTGCTGGTGCTCAATGCCCTGGCAAACCGCCGCGAGGTGGTGGTGTCGCGCGGTGAGCTGATCGAGATCGGCGGCTCTTTTCGGCTGCCCGACATCATGGCCCGCGCCGGCTGCAAGCTGCGCGAGGTGGGCGCCACCAACCGCACCCACGTGCGTGACTACAGCGAGGCTATTGGTCCGCGCACCGCGCTGCTGCTCAAGGCGCATACCAGCAACTACCGCATTGAAGGCTTCAGCACGGCGCTGGATGAGTCGCAGCTGGCGGCCATTGCCCGCGAGCACAGCGTACCGCTGGCGGTGGACTTGGGCAGTGGCTCGCTGATTGATCTGCAGGCGTTGGGTTTGCCGGCTGAGCCAGTGGTCGCGCAGGTGCTGGCGCAAGGTGTGGACGTGGTTACCTTCAGCGGCGACAAACTGCTCGGCGGCCCGCAGGCCGGCATCATTGCCGGACGCGCAGACCTGATTGCGCGCATTCGCAAAAGCCCGCTCAAGCGCGCGCTGCGCTGCGACAAGATGACCCTGGCAGCGCTGGAAGCGGTACTGCGGCTGTACGCCGACCCGGACACGCTGGTGCAGCGGGTGCCGACCCTGCGCCTGTTGACGCGCACTGCCGAGGCTATCAACCAGACGTGCCAGTCGCTGCTACCGGCGGTGCAGCGCTGGGCGGGCAACGGCTTTGTGGTGGATGTGTGTGCGGTCAGCAGTCAGATTGGCTCTGGGTCACTGCCGCTGGACGTTCTGCCCAGCGCGGCCCTGCGGCTGCGCAGCGCCAGGGGCAATCGCCGGGAGCGCAGTCGGGCATTGCGGCAGCTGGCCGAGCGACTGCGCCAGCTGCCGCAGCCGGTAATCGGTCGAATCGCCGATGACAGCCTGTTGCTCGATTGCCGCTGTCTGGAGCAGCCGCAGGTGTTGCTGTCCGCGCTGGAGAGCGCCGCGTGATCATTGCCACCGCCGGCCACGTTGATCACGGTAAAACTACCCTGATTCATGCCCTGACCGGGGCAGACACCGACCGGCTGGCCGAAGAAAAACGCCGTGGATTGACCATCGAACTGGGGTTTGCCTGGTTGGCGCAGGAGGCTTGCGCGGCGCTGGGTTTTATCGATGTACCCGGCCATGAACGCTTTATCGGCACCATGCTGGCGGGGGTGGCCGGCGTGGATATGGCGCTGCTGGTGGTGGCTGCAGACGACGGCATCATGCCGCAAACTCGAGAGCACCTGGCTATCTTGCAGCTGCTGGGCGTCGCCGAACTGGGCGTGGTGCTCACGCGTTGTGACCGGGCCGATGCCGCGCAGCAGCAGCGGTTGGCCGAACAAGTGAGCGCCTGGGTTGCCGAGGCTGGCTGGCCGGCTGCGCCGCTCTGGTCCGTGGTCGCCAGCCAGGAGGGCGATCCGGGCGTGGCAGCCCTGCGCGCTGCGCTGCTACAACGCGCGGCAACCTGGCAGCCACAGGCAGCCGATGGGCCGGCACGTTTTATGGTGGATCGGCGCTTCAACGTGGCAGGTGCTGGTTGCGTGGTCACCGGCACCCTGGTCAGTGGCCGACTGGCAGCGGAGCAGCGTTTGTGGCGAGACGATCAGCCAGTACGGATTCGCAGTGTGCAGCTCGCATCGCAGCCGGTAGCCGAGGTGCGCGCGGGCCAGCGCTGTGCACTCAATCTGGCTAGCACTGGGGCGGACTGGCCGGGCCGTGGCGATTGGCTGAACGAGCAGCGTCTGCCCGCCAGTGACCGTCTGGACATCAGCCTGCAGTCGCTGCCGGACAGCCATTGGCACCGTGGTGTACTGCAATTGCATCTTGGCACCGGAGTCTATTCGGCGCGCCTGGTGCAGCTGGACGCGTCGGCCGGGCTCGCCCAAGTGATGCTTGAGCAGCCGCTGCAGGCGGTATGGAACGAGCGTTGTATCCTGCGCGATCCGGCCGCCAATCGGACGCTGGGCGGCGGCCGGGTGTTGGACCCGCAGGGGCTGCGCCGCGGTCGCAGCCGACCAGAGCGGGTCGCGCTGCTACGCGACTGGCAGCAGGCGGAAACCCCCGGCGAAGTGCTTGCCGCTGCCCTACGTCATGGCCCGGTGTCCATGCCCGAGTTGGCGCTGAAACTGAATCTGACGCAGAGCGCGCTGCAGGCCATGCTGCCGCCGCAGGTGCACTTGCTGAGCGCGTCTGGTGCGACCATTGCCCTGACTGAGGAACAGCGCGCTGCATTATGGCAGCGCTTGCACGCACGGCTTGATAGTTGGCATCGACAATACCCGGAGCTGCTCGGCCCGGGCGAGGGTCAGTTGGGGCTGGTCAGTTGTCTGCAGTTGCCGCTGCCAATCATTCGTCTGCTGCTGCAACACTGGCAGTCTGCAGGCCTGCTGCAGCGCACCGCCTGGACCCTGCACCTGCCCGCACACCGTCCACAACTGCAGGCGGCCGATCGCCAGCTGCTGCTGCAGGTGCAGACCGCGCTCCTGCCCGGAGGCCTGCGGCCGCCGATTGTCGGAGAGCTGGCGGAGCAACTGGCGATGGATCTGGACGAGCTCAAGGTTTTTTTGCTGCGCATGCAGCGAGCCGGTGAGCTGATCGCGGTAGCGCCCAATCGTTATTATTTGCCCGCCCAGGTCGATGGGCTGGTAGCGGTGGCGCAGCAGTTAGTGGCAGACTCGCCGACCGGCAGTTTCAATGCGGCAGCCTATCGAGACGCCTCGGGGATCGGTCGCAACCTGACGATTCAGGTACTGGAGTACCTGGATCGCGCCGGGGTTACCCGGTTTGTACGAGAGCAACGTTTTTTGGCGGCGGGCTGAGTCGGCTGGCCATCCGTTCGTTTATCTGGAAGGACATCGTCCCCGGTGGGGCGCCCGGACTTCAACTCCGGTGAGATGCGCAACGCGCGTCTGGTGGGTTCGACTCCCATGTCCTTCCGCCATTTTCTCCCCCGCCGGCGGCCATTGAGGGGCCTAAGCCTTTACGCTTGACTGATAGTCAAATGCTATTGATTGCTTTGATTTAAGTTAATGGCGTCAATCGCATCACGTGCTTAACTTACTCACAGGTGGTAGCCAACAGCGCCTAGACGAGCCGGCTGTTGACTGCGCTATCCGTACGACCCTACCTGAGAGCGGAGATAGACATGAGCGACAACAAGACTGGCGGATGCCCGGTAATGCATGGTTCCAACACCAAGCTGACCGGTCGCGGCACCACGAATAAGGATTGGTGGCCGAACCAGCTGAATCTGAGCATTCTGCACCAACACAACCCGGTGTCCGACCCGATGGGCGCCGATTTTGATTACGCTGCCGAATTCAAAAAACTCGATCTGGCGGCGGTCAAACGCGACCTGACCGCCTTGATGACCGACTCCAAAGAGTGGTGGCCTGCCGACTATGGTCACTACGGTCCCTTCATGATCCGCATGGCCTGGCACTCGGCTGGTACCTACCGCGTGGCTGACGGCCGTGGCGGCGCCTCGACCGGTAACCAGCGCTTCGCGCCGCTCAACAGCTGGCCTGACAACGGCAACCTGGATAAGGCGCGTCGCCTGTTGTGGCCGATCAAGCAGAAGTACGGCAACAAGCTTTCCTGGGCTGACCTGTACATTCTGGCCGGTAACGTGGCGCTGGAGTCCATGGGCTTCAAGACCTTCGGTTATGCGGGCGGCCGTCCGGACATCTGGGCGCCGGAAGAAGACATTTACTGGGGCGCCGAAGACGAGTGGCTGGCCACCAGTGACAAGCCCAACAGCCGCTACTCTGGTGAGCGCGACCTGGAAAACCCGTTGGCTGCGGTGCAGATGGGGCTGATTTACGTCAACCCGGAAGGGCCCGACGGCAACCCCGATCCGCTGCTGTCTGCCCGTGATATCCGCGACACCTTCGCCCGCATGGCGATGGATGACTACGAGACAGTAGCGCTGACGGCTGGCGGTCATACCTTCGGCAAGACACACGGCGCTGGTGATGCGGCGCTGGTCGGTGTTGACCCTGAGGGCGGTGCGTTGGAGGCCATGGGCTTTGGCTGGTTGAGCACCCACGGCAGTGGTAAGGGCCGCGACACCATCACCAGTGGTCTGGAAGGTGCGTGGACGCCCACGCCGACCCAGTGGGACATGAGCTATTTTGATGTGCTGTTCGGCTACGAGTGGGAGCTGACCAAGAGCCCGGCCGGTGCACACCAGTGGGCGCCGAAGAACCTGGCCGAGAAGGATCATGCGCCGGATGCCGAAGACCCGAGCAAGCGCGTGGGCATCATGATGTCGACCGCCGATATGGCAATGCGCGAAGACCCGGCTTACCGCAAGATTTCCGAGCATTTCCACAAGAACCCGGAGGAGTTTGCTGACGCCTTTGCTCGGGCCTGGTTCAAGCTGACCCACCGTGACATGGGGCCGAAGGTGCGCTACCTCGGACCGGAAGTGCCGGCTGAGGATCTGATCTGGCAAGACCCGGTGCCCGCGGTTGATCATGCGCTGATCGACGAGCAGGACGTGACGGCGCTCAAGGCGACCCTGCTGGCATCGGGCCTGAGTGTGGCTGAGCTGGTTTACACCGCCTGGTCTGCGGCCTCGACCTACCGCGACTCCGACAAGCGCGGTGGTGCCAACGGTGCGCGCATTCGTCTGGCCCCACAGAAGGACTGGGAGGTCAATCAGCCGCAGCAGTTGGCTCGGGTGCTCAAGGTGCTGGAAGGCATTCAGGCTGACTTCAACGCGGCGCAATCGGGTGGCAAGCGGGTTTCGCTGGCGGATCTGATCGTCTTGGGCGGCGCTGCGGCTATCGAGAAGGCGGCGCAGGATGGTGGTCACAGCGTACAGGTGCCGTTTGCGCCGGGTCGTACAGATGCTAGCGACGAAATGACCGAAGTGGATTCGTTCGAATGGCTCAAGCCTGAGGCTGATGGCTTCCGCAACTACCGTCGCAGCAAGTTCAGTGTGGCGGACGAGGAAATGCTGGTCGACAAGGCTCAGCTGCTGGGTCTGAGCGCACCGCAGATGACCGTGCTGGTGGGCGGCATGCGGGCGCTGGGTGCCAACTACGGCAACAGCCAGCATGGTGTCTTCACCAGCCGCCCGGGCACCCTGAGCAACGACTTCTTCGTCAACCTGCTCGATATGGATACGGTCTGGAAACCAACTGCGGCAGATGCCGATATCTTTGAAGGCCGCTGCAGTAAGAGTGGGGCAGTGAAATGGACCGGCACACGGGTAGACCTGGTGTTTGGCTCCAACTCGCAACTGCGTGCGCTGGCTGAAGCCTATGCCCAGGATGATGTCGGCGAGAAGTTCATCAAGGACTTCGTCACAGCCTGGAACAAGGTGATGAACGCGGACCGCTACGACCTGATCTGATCAGGCGCAGCAGCGTTTTGACTCTGACCCTCGGGCGCCGCAATGGCGCCCGAGGCGTTTTGGCTTCTGACCCAAGCTAATCATCTTTGTGAATGATCATTCACAGGGTGCCTTTTCACTCTGCGCCTCCACTGGTTTTGTCTCATCGTATGCAGGCAGGCTAGTTAGCGGCTGCCAAGGCTTTAGTGTCTGGAGGCGCAGCAGCATGCTCTCGCAAGGCGCAGCAGCATTGAACGGAATGAACGTTCATGTTGACTGCGCTGCGTTAATTGAGTGCGCTATGGCTTTAGGGGCTTATGCGTGACCAGTGAGTCACATATCGGCAGTGGCTCGCTAATTCTTTAGGAATGAACGTTCACTTTTTTGTTGTAGCCCGCTATATCTCTGCCTATGCTCTGGCCGAATCAGTCGCCGACCAGCTGGTCACGGCTTGATCACGATTACAACAACACGCGGAGAGCGGCATGAAATTGAATCTCGCAGAGAGCCCCTTGCGCCCAGCTTGGCTAGGCACGTCCCTAATGGTTTTAGCGCTGCCACTGGCTGGTTGCCTGGGCGGTGGCGGCAGCAGTGATGACGACGACGTACGCAGTGGCACCTTTGTCGACAGCCCGGTGGCCGGGCTCAACTATCAGGGCAGCCAAACCGGTGCTTCAACCACCAGCGACAGCGGCACCTTCAACTATCGCAGTGGCGAAACCCTGACCTTTGCCATTGGCGACCTGGTGTTAGGAAGTGCGGCGGGTGCCGAGATGCTGACGCCGCTGGATATGGTCAGCGGCGCGGCTGGCGCGGACGACCAGCGGGTGTTGAACCAACTGATTCTGCTGCAGAGCCTGGACGCTGACGGCAACCTGAACAACGGTATCCAGCTCACTGAGCAGATTCGTGATGAGGTGTCCCTGGTTGCCGGGACCATTGAGTTTGACCAGGCGCCGGCTAATTTTCGCACTGCCATTGCCGGGCTGATTGCCGACCTGGAGGCCGCTGAAGCCTTCTCCGATACCGACCCACGTGCCCGCAGCGTGGCAGATGCCGCCGATGCGCTGGAACACTTCCAACGCTCCACTGCAGAGCGCCATCAGGTGACCACCACCGGCGGTGAGCTGCGCGGCTTTGCCGCCACCGATGACACCTGGCAGTACCTGGGCATTCCTTACGCCAAACCACCGCTGGGCGAGCTGCGCTGGCAGCCGCCGCAGGCCGCAGAGCGCTGGGAGGGTGTGCGTGACGCCGTGGCCTGGAGCGATCAGGCGGCCCAGAACCCGGCGCTGCAGCGCTTTGGTGAAGGCGGCATGAGCGAAGACTCGCTCTACCTTAACGTTACCGCGCCCAAAGACGCCGACAACCTGCCAGTGATGGTGTGGTTTCACGGCGGTGGCTTTACCGCGCTGACCAGTAACACCAAACCCTTCAACAACCCCGAGGCCGTGGTGACCAAGGGCGTGGTGCAGGTGTCGGTCAACCATCGTCTGGGTGCGTTCGGTTATCTGGCGCATCCGGAGCTGAGTGCCGAGAGCCAGTATGAAGGCTCAGGCAACTACGGCCAGATGGACTTGATCATGGCGCTGCAGTGGGTGCAGGACAATATCGCTGCCTTTGGTGGCAATCCGGATAACGTGACCATCTTTGGCGAGTCGGGTGGCGGTCGCAAGGTGCTGTCGCTGATGGCCTCGCCCCAAGCAGCCGGCCTGTTCCATCAGGCGATCAGTCAGAGTGGCACCCTGCGCCCAGACACCCGTAGTCTGGCTGATGGCGAAGCGGTTGGCCTGAGCGTACAGCAGCGCATGGGCGTTGATTCGCTGGCCGAGATGCGCGCCGCGCCCTGGAATGAGGTCGCCGCTGCCGCTACCGGGATGGAGTACACCAACATCGACAACTACTACCTGCCGACCTCCGAGCGCGCGCTGTTCGAAAGCGGTCAGGATAACGATGTGCCCTTCATGTTCAGCATCAACACCAACGACACCGAAGAGCCGACCGCCAGCGCGATCAACGTGTTTCCCTGGATGGCGCCGCTGAAGGCCGAGCCGATGTACGCCACCCTGTTCAGCCATCAGCCCGCGGGCTGGCGCGCGCGCGGCATGCAGGCTTACCACGCTGCTGAGCTGGCCTATCTGTTCAACATGCCCGACAGCGTGGTGACGCACGTGCTGCTGGGCCTGGTGCTGGATCCGGCCACCGGCGCGCCGCTGGTTATTGGCGACCTGAACGGCAACGGCGTATCGGGCTCGCGCGGTGATGCCGCCGACATCATGACCTCGGCTGGCTTTGATGCCACCGACGACGAAGTGATCGATCGCATGATGACCATCTGGACCAACTTCGCCAAAACCGGCAACCCGAGCATCGCCGACGAGGTGACCTACCCGGTCTATCAGGCTGAGTCTCAGCAGTACGTTGAACTCAACACCGGTGCCGAGATTGGCTCCAACCTGGCTGACCAACTGCAAGACTGATTCAGGGAGCGATGACATGCAGAGCACAATGAAACGATTTGACGGACGGCGCAGCCGTCTGAGCCTGGCGGTCATGGCCGCGTTTGCCTTGCCGTTGGCTGGCTGCCTGGGTGGCGGTGGCGGCAGCGATGATGAGACCGCCAGTGCCAGCGGCGTCTTTGTCGACAGCCCGGTGGCCGGGCTTAACTACAGTGGCAGCAGCACTGCTGCGACCACCACGGGCGACAACGGCGAGTTCAGCTACCAGCCCGGTGAGACGCTGACCTTCGCCATCGGCGATCTGCAACTGGGCAGTGCATCCGGCGCCGCGGTGCTGACGCCGCTGGATATTGTTGACGGCGCAGTGGACGCCAGCGACCAGCGAGTTGCCAATATTCTGGTGCTGCTACAGAGCCTGGACGCCGACGGTGACCTGAACAACGGTATCCAGCTGACCGCGCAGATTCGTGACGCGGTGTCGGCAGTCGGTGCGCTTGAACTGGATCAGAGCACGGCTGATTTTCGTGCGGCGATCACGGATCTGATCGATGACCTAGAAACCGCTGGCGCCTTCTCCGATACCGACCCGCGCCCGCGCGCCATTGTCGATGCGGCTGATGCTCAGGCGCACTTCGCCCGTGCCAGCGGCCCACGCATTGAGGTCGAAACTACCGGCGGCACCTTGCGCGGGTTTGAGGCCAGCGCCGATGCCTGGCAGTTCCTGGGCGTACCTTACGCCAAGCCGCCGCTGGGTGAGTTGCGCTGGCAGCCACCGCAGGCTGCTGAAGCCTGGGAGGGCGTGCGCGATGCGGTGGACTGGGCTGATCAATCCGCCCAGGACTACACGCTGGAAGGGGTTAACGAGGGCGGGATGAGTGAAGACTCGCTGTACCTCAACGTCACCGCGCCCAAGGATGCCGACAACCTGCCGGTGATGGTGTGGTTCCACGGCGGCTCCTTTGCCATCCTTTCGGCCAACTCCAAGCAGTACAACAACCCCGACGGCTTGACCGAAAAGGATGTGGTGCTGGTGACCGTCAACCACCGTCTTGGGCCGTTTGGCTACATCGCTCACCCGTTGCTGACCGCAGAAAGCGGCTACAACGGCTCGGGCAATTACGGCCAGATGGACCTGGTCATGGCACTGGAATGGGTGCGAGACAATATCGCGGCCTTTGGCGGTGATGCGGATAACGTCACCATCTTCGGTCAGTCCGGCGGGGGCGGTAAGGTCTACTCGCTGATGAACTCGCCGCAGGCCAGCGGCCTGTTCCACAAGGCTATCGTGCAAAGCGGCTTTGCGCCGTTGGACACCACCAGTGCGCCCGGTGATTCGCTGGCCGAATCTGAGGCCATTGGTGAGGCCTTGTTCGAACGCGCGGGTGTCACCACCCTGCAAGAGGCGCGCGCCTTGCCCTGGACGGCGCTGGCCAAGGCTGATCTGGACAACGGCATTCCGCGCCAGACCTACCGCCCCAATGTGGATTATTACTACCAGCCCAAGACGTACGCCCAGAACGTGATCGACGGCATGCCCAGCGATGTGCCGCTGATGGCGGGCGTGACCAACGGCGACTACACCACCCTGCGCGCCGCCATGCCAATTTGGCTGCAACAGCGGTCTGCGGATTACCAGTCCGAGCAGTTTATCTACCGTTTCAGCCGGGTGCCGCCGGGCTGGGCGGAAATGGGGTTGACCAGTTGCCACGGCTGCGAGCTGCCGTATCTGTTCAACTACCCGGCCGGCATGGTGCAGAACTATCTGCTGGGGCTGGTGCTGACGCCGCAGGGGCAGCGTCCGCCTATTGGTGACCTGAACGGCAACGGTGTAACCGGTAGCCAGGGTGATGCCGCCGATGTGTATGCGTCGATGCGCTATGGCGCGGTGGATATGGCGGTAGCAGAAGAAACCATGTTGCAGTGGACCAACTTCGCTAAAACCGGCAACCCCAGCACCGACGCCATTAGCTGGACGCCCTACACGCTGGACAACGATGCCCTGATGGAAATGGGCGCTGACGGCACTGCGCGTATGGTGACGGGCACCGCCGAGCCGCGTTAAGTGTTTTATTGAGTCGTGCGAACGGGTTGCCAAGCAACCCCTTGGCCAGATGGCCAACCCCGACAGCGCCATGAGCGGCGCTGTCGGGGTTTTGTTTTTGTGGCTAGCGGGTCGACTTCAGGCGGTGTTCCCACAGCCGGCGCGCCAGGCGGCGCATATTGGGGATATCGTCGGTCTCGTCGAGAATCGGTTTGCCGATCAGCGTTTCCAGAATGTCCTCCATGGTCACCAGGCCGCCCCAGCTACCGAACTCGTCGTAGACCAGGCTCATGTGCTGCTGCTCTGCCAGCAGTTGGCTCATCAGGGTTTCGACGTTGAGCGAATCCTGCGCCACCTTGACCGGCTTCATCACTGAACTGATCGGCGCGCTGCGATCTTCGGCGGCCAGAATGTCAACGCGAAACACCACGCCCAGCGGGGCTTCGTCTTCGTTGATCACCGGGTAGCGCGAGAACTGGCTGTCCTGCACTCGGACCAGCGCTTCGCTGATGCTCAGCTCCGGTGCCAGGCTCTCACACACGGTGCGCGGCGTCATGATGTCGCGCAGACGGATGTTATGCAGCTCCAGCACATTGCTGATCATCTGCTGCTCGTCTTCGTCCAGTTTCTCCAGCTCGCGACCCAACAGCGCCAATGCTTTGATCTCCTCGCGTACGTCGTGCTCCGGTGCCTTGCCGCCCAGGCTGCGGGTAACCAGGTCAGACAGCAGGATGAAGGGTTTGAGCAGGGTGATCATGCCGCCCAGCAGGGCCGGAAGAGCCGGGGCCAAGCGTGGCCAGTAACGGGCGCCGAGGGTTTTGGGCAGAATCTCGGAGAGCACCAGGATCAGCAGGGTCATGATAGCCGAGGCGATACCCAGATAACCGTCGCCAAACACCAGGGTGACCTGCGCGCCCACACCTGTTGCGCCCACCGTGTGGGCGACGGTGTTGAGGGTCAGGATCGCCGCCAAGGGTTGGTCGACGTTTTCCTTCAGGTGACGCAGGCGGTCGTAGAGTTTGGGCTTATCCGCCTTTTGCTGGGCGATAAAACTGGGCGTCATCGACAGCAGGGCGGCTTCCAGTACGGAGCAGAGGAAGGAGACAAAAATGGAGAGGACAGCAAAGGCTATCAGGAGGGTCATCAGGCAACACAGGTAGTCAGTCGGACCGCCATTGTACGCCTTCCCCTCGGTCTGTATATGGCAAGGTACTGCAAAAGGTTTCTGCACTTTTCGGGTGTCTGCATTACAAAGAAAGAGGAGATTACGGAGGCAATATGGAACTGACCGAAACCCTGCGCTTTGATATTGATGCCGTCAGCCAGCGCTTGATGGAAGAACTTTATTCCCTGCTGGCGGCGCTGCCCATGCTGCTGTTGGCGTTGCTGGTGATCTGGCTGGGCTGGGCGCTGGGCGGCTGGCTGTCGCGGCGGGCGCTGCTGGAGCGGGTGGCCCGGCGCAACCCGTTCATGCGCGAGCTGACGCGCACCTCGGTGCGCTGGGCGGTCTCGCTGGTGGCGGTGCTGGTGGCGCTTGAAATCATGAACGCCACAGCACTGGTTGGTGCGGTGCTGGGCACTGCCGGGGTGCTTGGGGTGGCGCTGGGCTTTGCCTTCAAGGACACCCTGGAGAACTACCTGGCCGGCTTGCTGATGAGCCTGCGCCAGCCCTTCGCGCCGCGCGATCATGTGGTGATTGATGGCAACGAGGGCATAGTGGTGGCCCTGACCTCGCGGGCTACCATTCTGATGACACTGGATGGCAATCACCTGCGCTTGCCCAATGCGCTGGTGTTTCGCAGTGTGACCCTGAATTACACCCGCAACCCGAGCCGCCGCTTTCAGTTCGATGTAGGCATTGGCGTCAGTGAAGACCTGATTCAGGCGCAGCAGCTAGGCACCGACTGTATCGCTGCGTTGGAGGGTGTGCTGAGCGAGCCGCCGCCGCGTGCCTATATTGTGGCGTTGGCCGACTCCAGTGTGCAGGTACGCTTTCAGGGCTGGGTAGACCAGCGCAGTCATGATTTTGGTTTGCTCAAGAGCGAGGCCATTCGTCAGGTGAAAGGCGTGCTGGAGGCGGCCGGGATGGATTTGCCTGAGCCGATCTATCGAGTGCAGATGATTGAGTCGGGGCAGGCCCATCAGGCCGTGTTGGAACAACCAGCGAAAACCGTCTCCGGTCCGGCGCAGGGTGTGGTGGATACGCGGGCAACCGCTGATCTCGGCCCGCAGATTGAGGCGGATCAGCGCGCCAGAACCGAGCAGGACCTGCTCGATCCGGCGGCGCCGAGGGAATAGGGCTACGCGTGGCGTAGCCCAGGGGCAGGGCGTTGCGCCCTGCCGATCAGGGCAGGACTCAGAACTGGTAGGCAGCCGAGACCTTGATGTTGCGGCCCGGCTCGTAGTCGTCCAGCTCAAAGCCGCGGGCTACGCCGGTGCGCGAGGCATGGGAGTAGTATTGCTCGTCAAACAGGTTGTCCACGCCCAGGGTCAGGGTCAGACGGTCGGCCTGCGGCGGAACCCATTGGGCGTAGACCGAGTGCACGTTGTAGCTGTCCTTGTCCGGCGTGCCGGGCATGACGTTGTCTTCGGTCAGTACCCATTGGGAGTTCCAGCCGGTTTCTACGCCCACGACCGGGAAGTAGTAGCTGAGGTTCAGCGCAATGCTGTCGCCCACGTCCATGCTGCGGCCGTTGTAGTCCAGCGCGGGGGTGTTGTTGGTTTTGTTGTCGGCGTCGGACTTGGCGTAGCTCAGGCGCGAATTGAACTCACCAATGCCGTAACCAACGCTGGCTTCAAAGCCTTCAATTTCCACATCACCGTTGTTGCCGATGATGTAACCGCCCGCACCGCCGTTTAGCGTACCGTCGTAGGTATTGGCAAAGTAATCATCCAGGTCGGTCTGGAACAAGGTCAGGTTGGCGTTGATTCGGTGCTCGCCAAATTGTTGCTGGTAGCGGGCGCCGATTTCCTTGTTGAGACCAGTCTGGGCCTTGATGTCATCGGCCAGAATGGTGCCGTTCTGGTAGTACACGAAGGTTTCCAGCAGTTGCGGTGGCTTGAACAACTCACGGGCGCTGGCAAACAGGGTCAGGTTCTGGTTGACGGCAAACTCCAGGCCCAGCGCCCAGGTCACTTCGTCAAAGGTATCGCTGCCGGTTTCGGCGTTGCGCTCGAAATGGTCGTAGCGCACACCGGGGGTCACGGTCAGCCGGTCGGTCAGGCTGATGCGGTCTTCAACATAGCCGGCTGTGGTGATGGCGTTCTCGTCGATCCACGGATCATTGCCGTATTGGGCGCGGCTTTCCTGGCGGTTATACAGGGTGCCGTAGGTCACCTCGTGCTGCATGCCGGCCAGTTCTGCCAGGCTAGTCAGCTCAAGGGTGGCGCCCAGGTTCTCGGCTTCAGCGGTGTTGTCGCTCAGGCGATTGCCCGGCCAGCCGATTGTGATCTGTGACTCGTCGCGGTTCAGCTCCATGGCGTTGCGGTACAAGGTGGCGTTGGCGGTGGTGTTGCCACCGGCATCGTACTGGTAACGCAGCGAAGTGGTGTCGCGGGTGTACTCGGTGGGCAGTTCCAGGTCGCCTGACAGGCCTGCGTTGGCGCTGCCGGCCATGTCCGGACGCGGGCTGTAATCGCCCTTGTCGCGATAGTGATCATGGCTGAGTTCAAAGCGGTGACCGAAGGATGGCTCCACGCCGAACTTGACCAAGATGTCGCTGACGGTGCCGTCGCTGCCGAAGGTCTGCTGGCCGTCGCCGTCATCAAAGTTGTCGCGGTCGATGGTGTAGCCGTAGACCATGGCATCCACCTTGTCGCTCAGGCGGCCATAGGCGGTCACCGAGCCCTGGCGATAGGCGTTGGAGCCGTAGCCGCCATAGACGCGCATACCGAAGTCTTCGCCGGCGCGCAGCAGGTCCAGCGCGTTCTTGGTTTCAAAGCTGACCGAACCACCCACGGCGGCGCTGCGTACGGAGTTATTGCCTACCTGTACGTCGGCCATCTGGATGATGTCGGGGTTCAGAGTCAGGTTGCCGATGTGGTGGAACATGCTGGCGTACTGGCTGGCGCCGTCCAGGCGGATGTCCAGATCGGTTTCGTTCAGGCCACGGATGTTAATGCGCTGGGTCACCGAGTGGGTGCCGCCCACGTCAACGCCGGGAATATCGCGCAGCAGGTCAGAGAGGTGGTCGGCCTGCTTGATCGAGATGTCCTGGTCGGACAGAAACTCGGAGGAGCTGGATACCTGGGTGCCCCAGACCTGCATGGTGGGCAGTGCCAGTTCATCGCTGTTGTCGTCTTCGGCGGCGGTCAGGGCGGGGCTGAACGCCACGGCGACGGCAAGACTGAGCGGAGAGAGGTAGTGCGGGATGCGCGCACCGCGGCGGGTTGGATGGGCGGACATGCAATATTTCCTGTGCTTGTGTGGCAGAATATCGCTCGAATAATGATAGCGATTCGCATTTATGGTATGGCTTCGCGACCGCTGTCATAAGGGGGCTGGTTATGCGTAACCGGAAGATGACTATGCGCAACGGGCAAAGTGGGGTGTGCATGAGCAAAGCGGCGGTCGGTGACAGCAATACCCGGTGCAGCGAGCGCACGGTGCTGTTCGCTGAGATGGTGGGCGGAGAGCGGCGTGGGCAGATTGTTGCCCGTAACGATGCCCGGCGCCAGGTGCTGGTGGAAGGCAGTTTTCTGTCCGAGCGCTTTGGCCCGCTGCGGGTGGAGGCTGGCTGCACCCGGGAGCTGGCCGATGCGGTCACGACCGCGCCAATCAAACCCAGGGTCATCCTCACTATCGTGCTGAGCGGCGAGGTGCACTTTGCCTATGATGGCTGCGAGCACGTGTTAAAGGTCAACCCGCAGCGACAATCGCGCAACTGCACGGCGCAGGCCATCGCTGTCAATCTGCGGCGTCTGACGGTATTTCGTCGGCATATCCGTCGTGGGGAGCGTGGCCTGAGCAAGGTGCAGATCATGTTCGATCCCGACTGGCTGCGCCGGGGGGAGGATAACGATCCGTTGCGCCGGCGGCTGGAGCAGCACCTGTTGGGCCGGCATCTGGCGGCGCTGGCCTGGCAGCCGGACGAGGCGGTGCTGGCGCTGTGTCAGGAACTGCTGGAGCTACGCCATGAGCAAGACTGTTTGCGCCGCAGCCTGCGGGCGGAAAGCCTGTCCCACCAGGTGCTCTGGCGCTTTATCAACTTTGTGGGCGCCTTGCCCCTGGACGAGCGCGCGCCAGCGTCCGCCCCCAGGCCGCTGGACCCGACCGAACGTGCCATCGCCTGGATGGAGGCCAATCTTGACCAGCCCTTGAGTGTTGAAGCGGTAGCTCGTGCCACCGCCATGAGTGCCAGTGCGCTACAGCGGCACTTTCGTCGTGACACCGGGTTGACGGTATTCGAGTACGTGCGCGGCAGGCGGCTTGAGAAGGTACGCGATGCCCTGCGTCAGGAGGACATCACGGTCAGCGAGGCGGCATTTATGGCTGGCTACAACCACACCTCGAACTTTATTACCGCCTTTCGCCGCCAGTTTGGCGTGACGCCGGGTGAACTTTGCGAGGGGGCAGCTGACTGATGCTGCGATTGTTGGGCTGCCTGGACATGCGCGCCAGAGCGAGTCGTTAGCGATTCTCATTTATTGAAAGTTGCGGTGTGCTTTGGTTAGTATCCAGCGCTTTCTTCGTTCGGAGCCTGTTCATGTCTGCTTTACCCCTCACCGGCAAGGGACGCGTGACACTGAATCTGGCCATGTTGATCAACATGCTGTCGATTGGCAGCACCATGATGGTGATGCCGCTGGCGGCTGACCTGGCGGCGCCGCTCGATATGCCGCCTCAGTACGCAGGTTACATTGCCGGACTGGCGGGTCTGGCAGCGGCGCTGGCCAGCTGGTTTGCCGCCCCCTGGTTGGACCGTTTTGCCAGGCGCCCCTTGCTGGTGGGCCTGGCAGCCCTGCGTTTTGCTGTACTGGCCGCCTGTGCAGCGGTGCAGAACAGCACCCAACTCATGTGTCTTTTTGCCCTCTCTGGTGTGTTTGCCGGCCCGATGGCGGCGACCCTGATGGCGGCCATTGTCGATATGACGCCGGCTGCTCAACGCGGTCGCCAGTTGGCCTATGTCGCCATGGGGTTCTCGTTGGCCGGGATTGCCGTGGTGCCGCTGGCACTCGGTCTGTCGCAGTGGTTGTCCTGGCGTTGGGCGTTTTTGGTGATCGGTATCGCCGGTTTGCTGCTGACGCTGTTGGTCGCGCTGCTGTTCCCCCTGCTGGACGAACACCGCGCCAGCCGGCGCGGGCGCCTGCAGTTTCGCGCCGAGCCGCTGTGGTTGTGGGCGATGCTGGTAGTGGGCGTGCAGGCCGGTGCGCACAGTCTGCTGATTCCGCACTTTGCCAGTTACTTCCGCTTTAACCTGGGGGTGGCCCGGGAGATGATTCCGCTGTTGTTCCTGGTGGGCGGGCTGGCTAGCATGGCCGCCATGCAGCTGAGTGGCCGGCTGATTGACCGGGGACATACCCTGGTTGCGGTCATTGGCAGCAATCTGCTGCTGATGTTCGCCACGCTGATCGGCTTTGTCTGGGGGCCTATGCTGCTGCCTTTGATGTTCATCTTTCCCCTGTTCATGGCAGCCAGCTCAGCGCGTTTCAGCGCCGCGCAGACCATTACCGCGGGCATCCCGGCGCCCGAACAGCGCGCCGGCTTCATGGGGTGGCAGAACACGCTGGCCGGTTTGGCCTCGGGCGCGGCCAGCCTGGCCGGTGGCTATTTCCTGTCGTCGACCGACGATGGTGCCTTGCTCGGATACTCCTGTCTGGCGCTGGTATCACTGCTGGGTGTGGCGGTTGCGCTGTTCGGCACCATCATGATTGTGCTGGGGCTGCGCCAGCCAGCGGGCGGCGAGGTGGCCGGGCGATGAGTCGACGTCAATGGACGGTGCTGGCGGTGGCTGTGCTGTCGCTGGCGCTACTGGTGCTTACCTCGCTGGGCACCGGTGCCGGCACGTACGGCCTGCCCGAGGTGGCGGGCTATTTGTTGGGCGATCCGGCGCGGCTGGCAGACGACAAGCTGGCGATGATTGTCGACACGCTGCGCTTACCGCGCACTCTGGCCTCACTACTGATTGGTGCCGCGCTCGCGGTAGCGGCCAGTCTGTTGCAGGGGGCAACGCGCAACCCGCTGGCCGAGCCCGGGCTGCTGGGGGTGAACGAGGGTGCGGTGTTTGCACTGGTGATCGGCATCAGTTTTTTCGCCGTCGAGTCAACCGGCGGCTACCTGCTCTGGGCCGGCATTGGCGCTGTGCTGGGTAACCTTGTGGTGCTCGCGCTGGCATCCATGATGGGCGTGGCCAGCCCGCTGCGTCTGGTACTGGCTGGCGTGGCGCTGACCGCAGTGTTTGGCGGGCTGGCCAATTATCTGCTGCTGGCTGACCGGGTTGCGCTGGATCAGTTTCGCTTCTGGAATCTTGGCTCGCTGGCAGGTGTGCAGATGGACTCACTAGCGACCCTGCTGCCTGGCGCCGTACTGGCTCTGTTGGGCGCTATCGCACTCAGTCACCGGTTGCAGTTGATGAGCATGGGAGACCAGCAGGCGCGGGCGCTGGGGGTATCGACCAGTTGGGTGCGCGCCGGGGTGCTGACCGCCGCATCGATTCTGACTGCCTGTGCGGTCGCGGTGGCTGGCCCCATCGGTTTTATCGGCTTTCTGGCAGCGTATTGCGGGCGCGCTATCGAGCCGGTTGTCTTGCCGCGGCAGCTGCTGTTTTCAGCACTGTCGGGGGCGCTGCTGCTGATTGGTGCGGATATTCTGGCGCGCTGGCTAATTCAGCCCTACGAGCTGCCGGTGGGTACCCTGTTGGCCGCTATCGGCGCGCCGGTGTTGATTCTGGTTGTGCTGCGCGGCGGTTTCCGTTCGCTGCTGGCCGGGCGTTGAGGAGCAGCGATGAGCGATAAGGCGAGACAGCTGCCAAACGGATACTGGTGCCTCAGGCTGGGAGGCTGGTCGCTGCTGCTGAATCGGCGCGCCACCTTGTTGCTGGGGCTGGTGCTGCTGGCGCTGTTGGCGACGGCACTGCTGGCGCTGTCGCTGGGCGCTGGCAGTATGGACGCGTGGCAGGCGCTGCAGACGTTGCTGGGGCAAGGTAACCGGCTGCAACAACTGATGCTGTTTGATATCCGCTTGCCTCGGGTGTTAGCGGTAATGGTGGCGGGTGCCGCGCTGGGGCTGTCCGGTTGTCTGGTGCAGACGCTGGTGCAAAACCGCCTGGCCACGCCAGACATGATCGGGGTGAACGAGGGGGCCACGCTGGCCATCGTGTTCTTCTCCCTGTATCTGACGCTGGGTAGCTGGCCCTGGTGGGCGGCACCGCTCGGGGCGGTGTTGGCCGCTGCTTGCCTGTTCACGCTATGCCGTCGACCGGGAGAGCAGGGCTACCTGTTTATTGTCGTGGGTATCGCGTTGACTGAGCTGTTCGATGCCCTGTCCGAATTTGCCATGTCATCACAGCCCATTGCGCACCTGAGTGCGCTCTATATGTGGAGCATGGGGCATTTTGCCGGCCAGGGTTACCGCGTGGTGGTGCCGGTTTTACTTTGTTTGCTGGTGCTACTGCCTCCGGTGGCACTGCTACTGCGTGCGCTGTCGGTGTTGCGTTTGGGCAGCGACACCGCTCAGGGCCTGGGTGTGCCGGTGCTTGCGGTGCAATTGTCACTGCTGGCGCTGGCTATCCTGATCGCCGGCCTGGGCGCTGCGATTGGCGGGCCGGTGATCTTTGTTGGCATGGCGGCGCCAATTCTCGCCTCCTGGCTGTTGCGCTCCGGCCCGGTGCCGGTCTGGTTGTCGGCTGCGCTGGGCGCACTGCTGTTGCTGCTGGCTGACACCCTGGTGCGTGTGCTGGCCGATCCGGTTGAAATGCCCGCGGGGCTGATGACCCGTGTGCTGGGTGGCGTATTGCTGTTGTTGCTGCTGTTGCAGAATCGCAAGAGGGCTGACTGATGTCGTTGTTGCAGGTGCAGGATCTGACTTTTTCCTATCGGCCCAAGGCCCAGCACGCGCCGACGGTGCAGGACGTGTCCTTCGCGTTGCAGCCAGGCAGTCTGGTGGGGGTGGTTGGCCCCAACGGTTGCGGCAAGTCGACGCTGCTCAAGCTACTGGCCGGGCAGCACACGGCTGCCAGCGGCGAGATAGTGCTGGCTGGCCAGCCGCTGGCCAGCTTTTCGACCCGAGAACTGGCGCGTCAGCTGGCCTATCTGCCGCAGCGCCCGCTGGTGCCCGCTGGCATTACCGTCGAGCAGTTGGTGCAGTATGGGCGTCATCCGCATCAAGGCTGGCTGCGCCAATGGAGCATTGAAGACCGTCGGCTGGTGGAGGAGGCGATCGCCACTCTGCAGTTGCAAGAGCTGCGTCAGCGCAGCGTGAGTGACTTGTCCGGTGGCCAGGTCCAGCGCGTCTGGCTGGCGATGATCATGGCGCAAAACACCGGCATGGTGCTGCTCGACGAGCCAACCAGTGCGCTGGACATCGGTCATCAGACGGAGGTGATGGAAGCCATCCATGCGATGTCGGCGAACGGCCGCACGGTGCTGATCGTGATGCACGACCTGGCCTGCGCTGCGCGTTATTGCGACCAGCTGATTGCCATGGCCGATGGCCGCGTGCAGGCCTTTGGTGGGGCCCGTGAGGTGATCAGCAAGGAGCTGATTGAACGTCTCTACAACACCCCCGTTGATATTCTTGCCGCCCCTGGTGACGGCGCGCCGGTGATAGTGCCGCGTCGCCTGGCGACGGCCTCTGCCCCCTTTATCCACCCCAAGGAGTTGCCCCATGTCTGAACTACTCAAGGGTTTTGTTGCCGCAGCAGCCCTGCTGCTTTGTGCATTGCCGGCTCAAGCCCGCACTGTGACTGATGCCTATGGTGAAACGGTCGAAGTGCCTGACCAGCCGCAACGCGTTGTGGCGCTGAGCGAGCTGGATCTGGACGCCATGCTGGCGCTCGGCAAAACGCCGATTGGCACCGTTAACGGACGCGGTCAGAGCGGTGTGCCGGGCTATCTGAACGAGCGCGCGCCACAGATCGATATCATCGGTGACCTGGGCAACGTCAACTCTGAGCTGCTGCTCGAACTGCAGCCTGATCTCATCCTCACCGCAACCGATCGCCCCGAGACGCTGGAGCTGTATCGCGCTATTGCGCCAACCGTGGTTACCGCCAAACCCGGCGAGCCCTGGCAGGACAGCCTGCAGCTGATCGCCAACGTACTGGGCGAGCCGGAGGCCGCTGATGCCTTTACCGCGAGCTACCAGACTCGCGTGCAGCAGGCGCGTGAAGCGCTGGCTGCTGAGCAGGGCCAGACCATGAGCATTGTGCGTTGGAACCCCAAGGGGCCGGTGTACATGCTGGAGGACTCCTTCGCCAGCCAGGTCGTCAAGGAGTTGGGCTTTGTGCGCCCCGAGCAGCAGCGCCAGCCCGGCTTCACCCATTCACAGGCGCTGAGTCTGGAGTCGCTGGATCTGCTGGATGCGGATTGGCTGGTGGTGGGCACCCTGGCGGGTACCGGTGAGGCCGCCGAGGCACTGAGTCAGGCGCGTGATACGCCGGCATTTCAGCAGCTGGGCGCGGTGCAGTCTGGCCAGATGGCGCCGGTAGACGGCTCGCTATGGACTTCTGTTGGTGGCCCGCTGGCCGCCATGCAGGTAATTGATGACGTGGAAAACCTGGTCAAGGCCAGCGCGAGTCAATAACCCTCAGGTTTTGACAGTGCAGGCGGTTCAGGCCGCCTGCCATTCCACACTCAAGGCCTCGCCTTGCTCCACCGCCACCGAGAAGCGCTCCAGGTGGTCGGTTACCACCCAGCACACGCGCTCAAGCTGCGTGTCATCATCGGCCGTGCAGTGCAGGGCCAGTTGCGCGGCGTCGGCCTGCATCACGCAGCGGCCGAACGGAAAGTCGGTCACACCCTGCTGTTCGTCCCAGGTGGAGTCCACCTTGTGGGCAAAGTGCTTGCACAGCCGGTTGATATAACGGCTGGCGTGGGTGGTGCTGACCTGAGCTTGCTTGGCGGGCATGCCGACTCTCTCCGCTGAAAAGCCAGCATTCTAGCAGCCACGGAGGAGGGCTCAAGCGCGGCGCTCTGCTGGGCCCGGTCAATGTGTTACAGCGCGTTTGCTGCGTGCAGCGCCGCAAAGGTATCCATGTCGAACACGGCAATCAGGTTCTCCTGATCATCCAGAATCTCGTACATGACGCCCTCTGTACCGCGAATGCTGAACAGCACCAAGGTGCCGCCTTCGCCGCCGCATTCGCGGTGCGGCGTGGTGTCCGGCTGGCTGATGGTATAGCTGCCGGTGGGGCGAACTTCCTTGAGCTCACCGTTGGCGTGGAACAGGCGGTGCTCGCCACTGATGACAAAGGTGTGGTTTACCGCGCAATGGCGGTGCAGCACGATCGGGTCGTTCTCGTGGAAGTGGAACAGCACATCGACCAGCTTGTTGGGGCGATCGACACTCAGTACGCAGTAGTCGAAATTATCGAAGCCCGGCAGTTGGCTCCAGCGTATGTGGTTCAGGTCCAGATTTTTCACGGTGACGTCCTTTGTTGTTGTGGTGCTGCTGGTTCAGCGCTGGGGTGCCCAGTCGCTGACGATGACATTGTCGGCACGTTTGGCCCGCGCGGCCTGCTTGCGTGCGCGGATGGCGTCTACGCACTGATCCTCGTTATTCAGTATCACGATGCATTCCAGGCACTGGATGCACTCGTCGTAGTCGATGGCGCCACTGCGCTTGATGGCGCCGATCTCGCATTTGTTGTGGCAGTGCTGGCAGGGTTGGCCGCAGGCTTTGATGCGCGTCAGCCAGGAGAACAGCCGCAGCCTGCCAAGGATCGCCAGGCCCGCTCCGAGCGGGCAGACGTAGCGGCAGTAAAACTTGTGCACAAACAGGCCGACGCCCAGCAGCAACACGGCGTACAGCACGAACGGCCAGGTCCGTACAAAGCCCAGGGTGATCGAAGTTTTGAACGGTTCTACCTCGGCAAGGCGCTCGGCCAGCGTCAGTGAGTAGAGGGCGCAGCAGATCAGCACCAGCAGGATCGCGTACTTAAGCCACTGCAGACGACGGTGCCAGCGTTCGCTGACTTTCCACTGACGCAGGCGCAGTTTTTTTGCCACCCAACTGACCATTTCCTGCAGCGCGCCAAAGGGGCAGAGCCAGCCGCAGAACAGGCCGCGACCCCAGAGAAACAGGCTGATAAAGGTGAAGGTCCAGAGAATGAAGATCACCGGGTCGAGCAAAAAGACACGAATATCAAAGCCATCCTTGATGGCCAGCAGCAGGGTCAAGATATTCACTACCGACAGCTGGCCCTGGGCGTAAAAGCCGATAAATAGCAACGTGAACAGCAACAAGCCGCCGCGCAGAACGTGGAAAGCGCGTGGGTGGCGGCTGATTTGATGCTGGCGCACAAACACCAGGCTGACCAAAGTCAGCGCCAGTAGCAGGGTGCCAATCTGCCAGGAGCGCTGCTGCCACATCTGCAGCCAGATCGGAGCCGGAGTAGCGCTCACTGGCGGGGCGCTGATCTCGAACAACTCCGGGTTCAAGACCAGGGGCTGCTCGAACTGCGCAAACTGCTCGCTGAGTGGGTTGCGGCGCAGGGTGACGTTGAGTTGCAGGGCAGTCGGGTCAACCGGGTTGAAGGCAGCATGTGTTTTGATGCGAAAGATATGGGCTTGCCAGTCATCGCCCGACACGGGCAGCAGCGGCAGCAGGTTGCCGTTGTTGAAGTTCATGTCGTGCAGCTCAATTGCCAGGCCATGCTGCAGCAGCGTGATGCGGCTGGGCGCCGTGGCTGGGATAAAGTCGTCTGGCACGTGGCCGTAGCGTCCGCGTGACATCACCAGCAGCGCATGTTCGCCAGGCTGCAGCTCTTCCTGCAGTTGATTAAAAGCGTTGTCGCCCAGCAGATTGCGTCCGCTCATGGGGGTGTTCAGGTAGGCAAGGTACAGCTCACTAAAGGGCTGATCCGCAGTGCCTGGCAAGCTCGGGTAGAAGGCCAGGCTGTTGCCTAGCGCGCTCTCCACGCTGGCCGCATCGAGCTGCCAATGTTGCACCAGCCCGCGCGAGGTCAGTTGCTGCCAGTCGAGCGGGGTGAATACGTCCTGCCGGGCGATGGCCTGCGGCCCTTGGATGAAGTCCGGCAGCAGGGCACGGGCTACTGTCATGGCGGACTGCAGCACGGTTTCGTTGAGAATGACGACGGACACCGTGGCCTTGGCGACGCCGTCGATATAGCTGACGCTGTCACCGTCTGCCGTGCCCCCATGCTGGCTGCCCACGACGATAGGTGTGGCGATGTTGCGGCCAGCGTACTGGGCAGTAAAGTCGAACAGCGGCTGTTCGCCCATACCGTGCAAAAACACCGGCTCATGATGTGACAGCACGGTAACGCCGGTCAGCTTGCCCTCTGGCGTCAGGCCGATCAGCAGGCGGATGGGTTTGCCGCCAAAGCCCTGCAGGGCTGAGTAGTCGGTGGATTCGAAGGCGTAGCCGAGCAATTGGTCGAGCTGAAAGGCTTGATAGACCGGTGGTGTTCCCTGCTTCTCTACCAGGCGGGTGGCACTGGGGAACAGCTGCTGTACCGCTGTCTGCCAGTCAGCCGTCTCCTGGCCCTCGGCATGCAGAGCGGAGCTGAGCAGACATAGCAGGCAGGCCAGCAGCAGGTGCCGGGCCGATTGGCGGCGCACAGACATGGCGAATCATCCTTGTTGTTGTGTCTCCATGCTGGCGAGCAGTGGGGTGGCGGAGCCATGCAACTTAGGGGCTGAGCCATTGCTACTTCAGTCTTAGTTCGCGCTCAGGCAGCTTATAAAGCGCCTGACTTTGGGGTAGTCTGCCGGGACCGCCTGTGTGGCTCTACAACGCCTTATTGAGCCCGCAGCATTACAACAACAACGCGGATGCCAGAGCATGTCCTACGATGTCAGTCAGTTGCGCAAGTTTGTTACTCCCGAGATTATTTTCGGCGCCGGCTCGCGCAAGACAGTCGCCAATTACGCCTCCACCTTTGGTGCCCGCAAGGTATTGCTGGTGTCGGACCCAGGCGTGCAGGCCGCTGGCTGGGTGATGGATGTGGAGGAAAGTCTGCAGGAGCAGGGCATCGACTATGTGCTCTTCACCCAGGTATCGGCTAACCCGCGTACTGAAGAGGTGATGCACGGCGCTGAGGTATACCGCGCTGCTGGCTGCAACGTGATTGTGGCGATTGGCGGCGGCAGCCCGATTGATTGCGCCAAGGCCATTGGTATTGCGGTGGCCCATGACAGGCATATCCTGACCTTTGAAGGGGTGGACACCATTCGTGCGCCCATCCCCCCGCTGATCTGCATTCCGACCACCGCCGGCACCTCGGCCGATGTCTCGCAGTTTGTGATCATTTCCGATCAGCAGGAGAAGGTGAAGTTTTCCATCATCAGCAAGGCGGTGGTGCCGGATGTGTCGCTGATCGACCCGGAAACCACCTCCACCATGGACACCTTTCTGTCGGCCTGTACTGGTATCGACGCCATGGTGCATGCCATTGAGGCTTTTGTATCGACCGGCAGCGGACCGATGACCGATGCCCATGCGCTTGAGGCCATGCGCTTGCTCAACGCCAATCTGGTCAATATGATGCGCAACCCGCAGGACCTGGCCGTGCGTGAGCAGATCATGCTGGGCAGCCTGCAGGCGGGGTTGGCCTTCTCCAACGCTATTCTTGGCGCCGTGCACGCCATGTCCCACAGCCTCGGCGGCTTTCTCGATCTGCCGCACGGGCTGTGCAACGCCATTCTGGTTGAACACGTGGTGGCCTTTAACTTTGACGCCGCGCCGGAGCGCTTCAAGGTGATCGCCAATGCGCTGGATATCGACACCCGCGGGCTGACCACGCCGCAGATACGTGAGCGCCTGATCCAGCATCTGATCGATCTGAAGCAGGCCATGGGTTTCCACCAGAGTCTGCGCATGCACGGGGTAAGCACCAGTGATCTGCGCACCCTGTCGCTGCACGCGATGGATGATCCGTGCATTCTGACCAACCCGCGCGAGTCCAGTCTGAAGGACGTCGAGGTCGTCTATGCCGAGGCCCTCTGACCCGCGCCGGGATGTGCTCACCGGGCTACTCGGGTTGGGGTCGCAGTCATCGCGCAAGAGCTACTACCCTGAGCTGCTGGCCCGGCTGGAGGAGCTGGAAGCGGAGCGCAATCGCTACAAGTGGTTGTTCGAGAACGCGGTGCACGGGATCTTTCAGGCCAGTCTGGCCGATGGCTTGCGCATGGCTAACCGGTCGCTGGCGCGCATGCTGGGCTACCAGTCGGCGGCGGAGCTGGTGGCCGCGCGCGGCTCCTTGGGTGGGCAGTTCTTTATTGGCGGCGAGTCTGAGTTTCAGCGTATCCGTCAGCAATTGCTGCGCAAGGGTGAGCTGACCGGCTACGAGACCAGGCTGGCGCGCGCCGATGGCACTCTGATGGACGTGCGCATGAATATTCTGCTGCGCCCGGACGCCAACGACCACGTGATTGAGGCCTTTGTTGCCGATGTGACCGAGCGCAAGCAGGCGCAGTTGGCCATGCAGCAACTGAACGATGAGCTGGAGCAGCGGGTGCAGCAGCGCACCCATGAGCTGGAGGGGCTGAACGAGAGCCTGCGCTACGAGATCATCGAGCACGAGCGCACCCAAGGTGAGTTACGCAAGGCGCGTGATGCCGCCGAGCAGGCCAATCGCAGCAAAGATCGTTATCTCGCCGCGGCCAGCCACGACCTGCTGCAGCCGCTGAACGCCGCGCGCTTGCTGATGGCGACCCTGGGCGACATCGCCTTGCCCGAGAGCGCGCGGCTGCTGGTGGAGCGCTCGCATACGGCACTGGAAAGTGCCGAGGACATGCTTAGCGACCTGCTGGACATCTCGCGCCTGGATCAGCCGAACCTGCAGCCCGAGTACAGCGATTGCAGCGTTGATGAATTGCTGCAACCACTACTCAGCGAATTTGGCAGTGTCGCCGAGGCCGCCGGCGTGAGCCTGCGCGGCCGCTCCTGCGCCCACGCCGTGCACACGGACTTTCGTCTGCTGAGCCGCATTTTGCGCAACTTTATCAGCAACGCTATTCGCTACACCGAAAGCGGTGGCGTGCTGGTTGGTTGTCGGCGGCGCGGCAGTGATCTGTGGATCGAGGTTTGGGATACCGGGCGCGGTATTGATCGGGCGCACTTTCGCCGGATCTTCCAAGAGTTTAACCAGCTCGATACCGACCGGCCCGGACAGCGCCGCGGCGTGGGGCTGGGGCTGGCGATTGTCGAGCGTATCTCGCGCCTGCTCAAGGCCGAGGTGCAGGTGCGCTCCAGGCTGGGGCGCGGTTCGGTGTTCAGCGTGCGCGTGCCGCTGGCCCGGCAGCCGCTGGCCACGCAGCAGCGCAATAGTTTGGGCGCGCATTTGGCGGTGCCGTTGCAGGGGCGCCGCCTGTTGGTGATCGACAACGAGCAGATGGTGCTGCAGAGCATGCAGGGCCTGCTGCAGCAGTGGGGCGCCGATGTACTGACGGCCGCTGACCTTGAACAGGCGCTGAGTTGCCTGCAGGGCCGTGCGCCGGATCTGGCGCTGGTCGACTACCATCTGGACGGCGGCCGCACGGGGCTTCAGGCGCTGGCGGCGCTGCGTGCGCAATTTGGTGAGGACCTGCCTGCGCTGATGATTACCGCCGATCGTACCGAAGATTGTCGCCAGGGCGCGCGTGCGCTGGGCGTTTCGGTGCTCAACAAGCCGATCAAGGCGGGCAAGCTGCGCGCCTCGCTCGATACCCTGCTCTCGCCCCGTCGCTGACAGTCTGCCGGCCTGGATGCCAGGCTCTGGCACGGGCCTCTGCGCCTGTCATCTAGCTGTCACCATAGGGTCTGTTGACGTTTCGTTCACCCGCCTGCCGGAGGCCATTTTTCGGCCAGGCAAGACGGAGGGAGCGCAGTGTGGTCATTCCACATAAGCGACCGACAACGCAGCATGGCCGAAAAATGGCTCCGGCCCTGCGGGTGGGGCCGCCGAGGTTGCGCCTGTAAAGCCGCCACTCCGCGTCGCTCGTCGTTTATTTGGAGTGACCAAACTACGCTCCTCGCTCCTTGATTGGCGGCTTTACAGGCTGCAACAGGAGGGTGAGCGAAACGTCAACAGACCCTAGTGTCTGCCAACTACCATAAAAGCTTCATGGCTTTCGGCTCGTCTTGTCATTTTTGCTCGCCATCCTGTTTGGGTTTTCAAACAAACCAAAAAACCTGAGAGGAAGGAATCGATGTCCATCGAACAACGTGATCAGCTGGTGTATGTCGACAACGGGGCTGGGGATGAGCCATTGAGCACCCGTGAGATGAACCCGCTGTTCTCCAGCGTGCTGGAGGCCCGCCTGGCCCGTCGCCAGGTACTTAAGGGCAGCGCCGGTGCTGCTGCGCTGGGCTTCTTTGGCCTGGGGCTGGCCGGTTGTAACAGCGACTCTGACGATGATGATGACGCTGGCGAAGCGCCGGCTGCCGACCTGCTCGGCTTCTCCGCTGTTGCCATCAGCACCGCCGAT
>DBHE01000134.1:0-16690 GCA_002296055.1 Pseudomonadaceae bacterium UBA836 | reverse complement strand
CAACCACGAGTACGTTGAGCCGCGTCTGATGCACGCCTCTGCTCAAGGTGTTTCGCTCTCCAGTGGTGCCACACCGCCGCTGGTTGGCGGTCTGCGTCCGGCTGACGAAGTGCGCAAGGAAATGAACGCCCACGGTGTTTCCGTGGTACGCATCGTCAAGGGNNGCTGTTGCCATCAGCACCGCCGATGAAATCGTGGTGCCCGAGGGTTACAGCTACCAGGTGATCATTCCCTGGGGTACGCCGATTCTGGGCAGCTTCCCGTCGTTCTCGGTTAACAACACCGGTGATGACCAGGCTGAGCAGGTTGGCTCGCACCACGACGGCATGCACTTCTACCCGATCAACGACAGCTCCGAAGACGGTCTGTTGGTACTCAACCACGAGTACGTTGAGCCGCGCCTGATGCACGCCTCTGCCCAGGGTGTGTCGCTGTCCAGTGGTGCTACGGCGCCGCTCGTTGGCGGAATGCGCCCGGCTGATGAAGTACGCAAGGAAATGAACGCCCATGGCGTGTCGGTAGTTCGCATCGTCAAGGGTGCCGACAACCAGTGGAGCGTGCAGCCCGACAGCATGAACCGTCGTATCACTGCGCTGACTCCGATGGAGATCCACGGCCCGGTTCGCGGCAGCGATTTCGTCAAAACCCTGTACAGCCCCAACGGCACCATGACCCGCGGCACGCTGAACAACTGCGGTAACGGCTACACCCCTTGGGGCACCTACATGGCCGCTGAGGAAAACTGGGCCGGCTACTTCACCAACAAGGGCGATAACCCGCGTGAGCACTCCCGCTACGGGGTGCCGAGCGGCACTGGTCGCTGGGCTTGGGAGCTGGCTGACAACGGCGCTGACGAATACATCCGCTTCGACGCCAGCATCAAGGCTGCCGACGCCACCGGTGACTACCGCAACGAGCCGGTCTGCTTCGGCTGGATGGTCGAGATCGACCCGTTCGACCCGAGCAGCAACCCGAAAAAACGTACCTCCATGGGCCGCTTTGGTCACGAAGGCGTGGTGTTCGCTCCGGCTGAAGAAGGTAAGCCGGTGGTCTGCTACTCCGGTGATGACTCGCGCTTTGAGTACATCTACAAGTTTGTCACTGCAAGCAACTACAACGCCGCCACCGCCAGCGGCAGCATGCTGGATGAAGGCATTCTGTACGTTGCCAAATTCAATGACGATGGCACCGGCGAATGGATGCCGCTGGTCTATGGTGAGAACGGCCTGACCGACGCCAACGGCTTCACCAGCCAGGCTGACGTGCTGGTCAACACCCGTCTGGCTGCAGACTTCATGCAGGCTACCCCGATGGACCGTCCAGAGTGGGGCGCCGTTGATCCGGCCAACGGTGATGTTTACTTCACCCTGACCAACAACTCCAACCGCAACGACAGCAACCTGAACGAAGCCAACCCGCGTGCGGCCAACAACCACGGCCACATCATCCGTTGGAAAGAAGACGGCGAGCAGGCTGCGACCACCTTCACTTGGGACATCTTCCTGTTTGCCGGTGACGCTGGCGAGAGTGGTGTGGAGAACAACAAGGGCTCCGATCCGAATGGCAACGACCTGACTGCCGAGAACATCCTCAGCTCGCCGGACGGCCTGTGGATTGACCCGGACAGCCGTGTCTGGATTCAGATGGATAGCGGCTGGGACGACCCCTTCGGCAACTGCGCCATGCTGGTAGCCGATCCGACCACCGGCGATATGAAGCGCTTCTTGGTTGGCCCGATCGATCAGGAAATCACCGGTATCACCATGACGCCGGATCAGAAAACCCTGTTCATCAACGTCCAGCATCCCGGTGAAGGTACTTCCGGCGCCCAGTTTGCTGCCGGTAGCTACTCCAGCAGCTGGCCGGATTACACCCCGTCCACACGTCCGCCGCGCTCTTCTACCGTGGTCGTATGGAAGGACGACGGTGGCGTAGTCGGTAGCTAATAACGGTTGATCTTGTGTGTTTGACGGGTCAGCGCGCTGCGCTGGCCCGCCTTTTTATTGGAGGTTTATATGGGTATTGGTGGAATTAGCATTGGCTCGTTGTTGATTGTGCTGGTCATCGTGATGTTGCTATTTGGCACCAAGCGTCTGCGTAATGTCGGCAGCGACCTGGGTGGCGCGCTCAGCGGTTTCCGCAAGGCTGTGCGTGATACTGAAGAGACCCGTGATGCACTGGCTCTGGATGCTGCAGAGCAGACGTCTGTGCGCGCAGAATCGACCAGCCGTCAGGCCTGAAGGCGAGGTGCAGCATGTTCGGCAATGGCATGACGGAATGGCTGCTGGTGGCGGTGGTTGCCTTGCTGGTGCTGGGGCCGGAGCGTCTGCCCACGCTGGTACGCAGCGCTGGTCGGGCAGTCGGCAAGGTGCGCGGCATGTGGAATGAGGTACAGCAGGAGCTGAATGCGTCCTTGCCGCAGGACGAGGTCAAGGAACTGGCCGACAACGTGCGCGAGCTGCGCGGCAAAACCAACGTGAAACAGTTCGTGCGGCGCCTGGCGGCAGATGCTGTTGATGAGGAGCGCAAGCAGGGCTGAGGCACCTTTTTCTGCCTCAGCCCTGCTTTTTGCTTTGGTTCTGTTACAAGGGAGCAGGGCAGGGCGGCATGTTAGACCGCGCGACGTTGCCGGGGATTTCCCCCACGTTATTGGTATAAGTACAGCCAAACTCAGGGTCGGCTACGGTGGCCGGCGTTAGCCAGTCATCCCCGCCGGGCTTGACCCCGGTTTGCTCCCAGGTCAGCAGGTCGGCCAGGGTTTGCGTCCATTCGGTCATGGTGAAGTCGCAGTGACCGGGGGCGCGTATCGCACGTTGCACCAGGTTGTCTGCACTGCCCTGGTCTTCAGCCCGCTGGCGATACACCTGCTCCATCAATACCGGTACAAACAGATCGCCGATGGTATGTGCAGTCAGTACCGGCACGTCAAACTCGCCGTTTACCTTGGGTACCCAGCGCAAGCCGTCGCTGCGCAGTGCGTTGACGCTGTCGACATCGGCGTCGGCCTTGAGGATGGCCGCGTTGAAGTTGATTTCGTCAGTGGTGAGCGGCTGGCCCAGCTCTGTCTGGAAGCGGTAGGTCAGATCCTCGGTGTTAATTACGCTCTCCAGAAAGATGCCGTCGACCGTGCCGTCCGAGCCGGCAAAGCTCTGCAACAGATCTTGAAACCCGCCGAAGGACAGCTGGTAAATCGGCCGTTCGCCACCGCTAAGGTTTTTCAGCGTCTGATACAGCCCCAGGCCGTCCGCGGTCAGACCGTCTGCATTGGGGTTGGCGTCATAATCTACCCACAGTGCTGCGCGGGCAGCGGCCACTTTGGCGGCGGCATCGGCCGGGGCAATCGGGAAGCTGTCGGCGGGCTCGCCGGCCAGGGCAAACAGCGCCAGGTTGTAACCGCCAAAATAATTGAATAGCTCGGTGTCGCCGACCACACCACAGAATGGCGCTGCCGCGGCATATTCGACCACGTTGTTGGCGGTGTCGATGGTTTCACGCTCTACGGCCGCCGCGGTTACATGGCCGCCCATGGAGGCGCCGGTAATGTAGTACTTGGTCGGCGCCGCCAGTGTGCGGCCATTGTCAGCCGCAATCTCGGTGAAGGCCAGGGCCAGGGCGTTGGTATCTTCCACGCCAGCGCGCACATCGTAGTAGTTGGTGCTGTAGCTTGATGCTGCCCAAGCATAGCCATTGTCGATTAGATACTGACGCATCGGCGGGTTGTCGACGGTCAGGGCGTTGCCCGTGCCGCGGTAGCCGTGCGCCCACATCACCAGATAGCCATTCCAGTTGTCCGGCACTTCGATGCGGTAGCCGGCGCCGTTCAATACGCCGCTCCAGCGGCTGGTTGTGTTGTAAGGCGCTACGGCCGCCAGTGCGTCAAAGGGCAGGGTGGCCTCGTCGATGGTAAAGACGTTTTGGTCGATGCGCGTTTGTTGGGGGCGCTTTATCTCATCATCGTCGTCATTGCCGCTGCCCAGGCAACCGCTGAGGCTGAGACTGCTGATGAGCACAGCGAGCAGTGCGGGCCGGTGAAATGCATTCATTGTTATTGTTCTCCGTCGCAAGTTGTTATTTGAAGGGCCTTGCAGCGGTCAGTTAAGCGGTCAGGGCTCGGTGGGGCAAGTATTTACTGTCTCTTATTGAGACATCTTGGTAGGGGTGGATGGTCAGCTATTCCCCCCTTTTATTGCTGTAACTCCGAGGTCACCCAAATGGGTGGTGTGCACCCTGTCAGGCCGTCGAGATAGCCCATTTGGGCGATAGGGGTGGGAGGCGATACTCGATAGCGTCGCAACTGCAAGACGAAGCCTCTGGAATAACCTGTTCAGGGGGTTGCTGCCGGATTGCAAATTCGTGACAATCGAGCGCAGACGAGCAGCCTGTTGCAGGCTTATAACAATAATTTTGCAAAGAAAGGTCAGTATCTTTTCATCTGCTGACCCGGCCACCCCATGTGGCCAGTTGTCTTTGCCTCGGAGAATGCATGCGCCCGGTTGCCCGCCCCTCATTGGAATCCGCCGTTACGGCCGTCACCGCCTTGTTGGTGCTGCTGGGTGCCTGGATTCTGGCTCACCTGGTCTGGGCTGTTGTGGCGCCGCAGAGCGTGTTGCCACCCGCCAGCTCCCTGTCTCTGTCGGTTAATGCCGGCGCCGACGCCCCCTCCTATCCCGGTTTTCGCGAGCTGGCGCTGCTGTCGCCGCTTGGTCGCGCCAATCAGCAGCAGCTGGATCTCAACGCCCCCGATACCAAACTCAGCTGGACGCTCAAGGGCGTGCTCGCCGATGCCGACCCTGCGCGCAGCGCCGCCATTCTGGTTACCCAGGGCCAGCCGGAAAAACTCTACCGCGTGGGCGCCAGTCTGCCGGGGCAGGTGCGCCTGGAGCAGGTGCTGTCTGATCGGGTGATGTTGATGCGTGATGGTCAACTGGAAACCCTGCGCCTCAAACGTAATGAAAGCGCTGGCGCCGGTCGACGCCCGTCGCGCTCGGCTGGTCTGCCGGCGACTGACAATACCCAGACCCTGGCACCGGACGGCGGCCTCGCGCGCATTGATCGCGACGCCTGGCTGAACGATCCGCAACGTTTCATGGAAGTCATCAGTGCCAACCCGGTAATGGTGGATGGCGTGCTGTACGGCCTGGAGGTCTCGCCGTCGCGCAATGTGCGCGAGTTCGAGGCGGCGGGCCTGAAGAGTGGGGATGTGATCACCGACGTGGATGGCACGCCAGTATCCCAGATCGAAGATTACCGCGACATTCTGCGCGAGTTGACCGATGCCAGCTCGGTGTCGCTCTCGCTGGAGCGTGACGGTGAGCCGATGAACATAACGATTACGATGGATTGATACAGATGTCGATGCAGTTTCGGAAGCAGCGGCTGGCGTTGGCGCTGGCATTGGGGTTGGGGGCGCTTAGTGGCCCACTGGCGGCGCAGACCGCCGGGGCAACAGCAGACGGGGAGGACCTGGTCCTCAATCTGCGAGATGCGGATATCAATGGCCTGATCGAAATCGTCAGCCAGGAAACCGGCATTAACTTTATTGTCGATCCGCGCGTTCGTGGCGAAGTCAACGTGGTATCCGGCCAGCCGATCCGGCGAGATGAGTTGTATGACATCTTCCTCAGTGTGCTCAAGTCTCAGGGTTTTGCCGCCGTGCGTGGCAGCGATGGGCTGGTGCGTATCGTGCCTGAGGTGCAGGCGAAGGAAAACGAAGTGGCCGCCCTGGGCGACGATACCCCTGGCGATGAATACATCACCGAGGTGCTGACGGTAAACAACATGGATGCCGGGCAGCTGGTGCGTATCCTGCGGCCGCTGGTGCCTAAGGGGGGGCACCTGGCTGCGGCAGCCCAGTCTAATTCGTTGGTGATCGCCGATACGGCGGCGAATGTGCGTCGTATCAAATCGCTGATTTCGCGCATTGATCGTGAGTCCATGGAAGATTTTGAGGTGCTGCCGTTGCAGCATGCTTCTGCGCTGGATGTCGTGCGCATTGTGCAAGGGTTGGATGCCAACCTGCCCGCCGAGGAGTTTGCCCGCGGGCCGAAGCTGATTGCCGATGAGCGCACCAACTCGGTGATTCTGCGTGGCGATCCGGAGGCACGTGCCGGTTTACGCACCGTCGTGCGTCAGCTGGATGTGTCCGGTAATCAGGGCAACACCCAGGTGCATTACCTGCGCTACGCCAAGGCCGAGGAGGTCGCCGAGGTGTTGCGTGGTATCGCCGAAGGGCGTGAGCGCAATAACGGTGGCAGCTCGGTAGGTAACAGTGGCGGTGTGGCTTCCAGCAGCGCCGGCACCAATGTGGCAGAGCAGAACCGGGTGCGTATCGAGGCCCATGAAAGCACTAATGCGGTGGTGATCTACGGCCCGGCCGAGCTGTCGCGCGAGCTGTCTTCCATTATCCGTCAGCTGGATATTCGCCGTGCCCAGGTACTGGTTGAGGCGGTGATTGCCGAGGTGTCCTACGATCGCGCCAAGGAGCTGGGTGTTCAGTGGGGTGTAGGCAGCGAGGACGCCGGCGTCGGCATCATCAACTTCAATCGCAACGGCAACGGTATCGTTGACCTCGCTGCAGGCGTAAACAGTTTCCTGGAAGGCGATATCAGCTCGCCGCCCTCACTCGGCAGCGGCATCACCCTGGGGGGCATCGGTAGTATTGGCAGCACCCAGATCGCCCTGCTGGTCAATGCGCTGCAAGGTGATACCGCCAGCAATATTCTGTCCACGCCCAGCCTGCTGACACTGGACAATGAAGAGGCTGAAATTGTCGTCGGCCAGAACGTGCCCTTTATCGTCGGCCGCTCGGTAGAGGACTCTGGCCAGGCCTTCGATACCATTCAGCGTGAAGATGTAGGTATCAAGCTGAAGATTCGGCCACAGATCAACGAGGGCGACGCCGTACGCCTGGAAATCGCGCAGGAAGTCTCACAGATTGCGCCGGGCACCAGCGGCGCGGCAGACATCATCACCAACAAGCGTAGCCTGACCACCCACGTGATGGTCGATGACAACCAGATGATCGTGCTGGGCGGTCTGATCGACGACCAGATGGTCGAAACCGCCGACAAGGTGCCGGGGCTGGGCGATATTCCGGGGCTGGGGCGCTTGTTCCGCTATGACACCGCTTCTCTGCAAAAGCGCAACCTGATGATCTTCCTGCGCCCGGTTATCGTGCGCGACTCGGCGGTAGCGCAGAGCCTGACGCACAGCAAGTACAGCTATATTCGTGACCGCCAGTTGGCTGAGCAAAACCGCCGCGGACGCCTGGACGTTGGCGACGGTGTGCCGGTGCTGCCGGATTGGAACTACCTGCTGACTCTGCCGCCGCCCTTTGAAAACGCCATGCAGGGCACACCGCCCACCACCATCAGCGCGCCGCCGTCGAGCGGAGGCTAGTTATGAACGAGTCGGACATCAGCGCCCCGGCGGCTACTGTCAGCGCACCCACCGATACCGGTTACCGTTTCGCGCGCCGTGTCGGTGTGCTGACCGGCAGCCTGCGTGAAGACGGTCAGATGGAAGTTTTTGTGCGCGCCGACTGCGATCCGCAGGGCCTGCTGGAACTGCGTCGGCGCTTGGGGCATCCGCTGCTGCCGGTGGTGCTGGACGATGACAGCTTTGCCGCGCGCCTGCGTGATCGCTACGAGCGCTCAGCGAACGACGCCATGCAATTCGTTGAGGGGCTGAGTGATGACGCTGACCTGCTCTCGGTCGCGCAGTCGCTGGCCGAGCCGGAAGACCTGCTGGAATCCCAGGACGAAGCACCGATCATTCGTCTGATCAACGCGCTGCTGTCTGAGGCGGTGAAGGAAAACGCCTCGGATATTCATATCGAACCCTTTGAAAACCGCTTGTCGATTCGCCTGCGGGTCGACGGTGTGCTGCGTGAGGTGCTGGAGCCGCCGCGCGCGCTGGCGCCGGTGATCGTCTCGCGGATCAAGGTCATGGCGAAGCTGGATATCGCCGAAAAACGCCTACCGCAGGACGGCCGTATCGGCTTGCGTCTGGTTGGCCGCGCAGTGGACGTGCGGGTTTCGACCTTGCCGTCCGGCCACGGCGAGCGGGTGGTACTGCGTCTGCTCGACAAGCAGGCTGGCCGCCTGGAGCTGCGTCAGCTGGGCATGTGCACCGAGCACTACGACGCCATGGAGCGGGTGATCAGTCGGCCGCATGGCATTGTGCTGGTGACCGGCCCTACCGGCTCCGGTAAAACCACGACCTTGTACTCGGCTTTGATGCGTCTGAATGATCGCAGCCGCAACATTCTCACCGTGGAAGACCCGATCGAGTATTACCTCGACGGCATCGGCCAGACGCAGATCAACAACAAGGTCGACATGACCTTTGCCCGTGGCCTGCGCGCGATTTTGCGTCAGGACCCGGACGTGGTGATGGTCGGTGAGATCCGTGACGTGGATACCGTGCAGATCGCCATTCAGGCCAGTTTGACCGGCCACCTGGTGTTCTCCACCCTGCACACCAATACCGCTGTGGGCGCCATTACCCGTCTGCGTGACATGGGCATTGAACCCTTTCTGCTGTCCTCGACCTTGAACGGTGTACTGGCCCAGCGGCTGGTGCGCACCCTGTGCCCGGATTGCCGCGAACCGCATGAAGCCAGTGCCAGCGAATGCCGGCTGATGGGTGTCCCTGCCGAGCAGCCGCCAACGCTGTATCGCGCGACCGGCTGCGCTGCCTGTAACGGCACCGGTTATCGCGGGCGGACCGGTATCTACGAGTTGGTCGAGATTGACGACACCCTGCGCGGCCTGATTCACGATGGCGCCAGCGAACAGGCGATGGTGCGCCATGCCCGACTGGCGCAGATGGGCATTCGTCAGGATGGCCTGCGCCGCGTGCTGGCTGGTGACACCACGCTGGAAGAAGTGCTGCGCGTGACGCGGGAGGACTGAGGGTGCCTGCCTTTGAATACACTGCACTGGATGGCGCTGGCCGCACCCGCAAGGGGGTAGAGGAGGGTGACTCGCCGCGTCAGGTGCGCAGTCGTCTGCGTGAGCAGGGGCTCACGCCGATGTCGGTCAATCAGGTGGCCGAGCGTCAGGCGCTGCTGCGTATGCCGGTTTTTCAGCAGCGCATCAAACCGCTGGAGCTGGCGCTGGCGACCCGGCAGATGGCGACCCTTGCGCGCGCTGGCCTGCCAATCGAAGAAGTACTGGCTACGGTTGCCAGGCAGAGCGAATCGCCCCGTGTGCGCTCGGCGCTGACCGCGGTGCGCACTCGCGTGATGGAAGGCTTGCCGCTGGCGCATGCGCTGGGTGAGTTCCCCTCTGTGTTCCCGGTGATCTACCGCACCACCATTGCTGCCGGCGAACAGGCCGGCCGTCTGGACCTGGTGCTGGAGCGCCTGGCTGACAACGTGGAGGCGCAGAACGCCATGCGTCAGAAAATTCAGCTGGCGATGTTCTATCCGGCGATTCTGACCTGTGTGGCGCTCTTGGTGACTGTGGCGCTACTGACCTACGTAGTGCCGGAGGTGGTGAAGGTGTTCGACGGCATGAACCAGGAGCTGCCGCTGTTGACCCGCTCGCTGATTGCCGTGAGCGACACCTTGCGTGATTGGGGCATTGTCATATTGCTAGTGTTGGCGGGGCTGGTTTACGGCGCGCGCACGCTGCTGAAAAAGCCGGCCTACCAGCGCCGCTGGCACGACTTTCTACTGCGCCTGCCGCTGATTGGCCGCCTGACTCGTGGCCTCAACACCGCGCGTTTTGCCCGCACCCTGAACATTCTGGCAGGTAGCGGGGTGCCACTGCTGGACGCGCTGAATATGAGCGCCAGTGTCATCTCCAATCTGCCGATGCGCGAGGCTGTGTCTGCTGCCGCTCAGCGCGTGCGTGAGGGCGCCGGGGTAGGGTTGGCGCTGGAGCGCAGCGGCTATTTTCCGGCGATGACCCTCAGCCTGATCAAAAGCGGTGAAAGCAGCGGCACGCTGGATAGCATGCTGGAGCGCGCCGCCGAAACCCAGGAGCGCGAGCTGGAAGCGCGTATCGCCATGGTGATGGGGGTATTCGAGCCTTTGCTGATTCTGACCATGGGCGCGGTGGTGCTGGTGATTGTGCTGGCCATTCTGCTGCCGATCTTTGAACTCAACCAACTGGTGAACTGACGATGTCCAAACGACAAGCTATCGGCCGCGCCGCGCAACGCGGCTTTACCCTGATCGAGGTGATGGTAGTAGTAGTTATCCTCGGTATTCTCGCTGCGGTGGTCGTGCCGCGGGTTATGGACCGCCCCGATCAGGCGCGCACAACCAAGGTACAAAGCGACATTCGCGCGATTGAAAGCGCACTCAACCTCTACCGTCTCGACAACTTTGGTTACCCCACCACCGAGCAGGGGCTGCGCGCGCTGGTGCAGCAGCCCACTGGTCAGGATGCGCCGCGCAACTGGCGCCAGGGCGGCTATCTGGATCGGTTGCAGCAGGATCCGTGGGGTAACGACTACCAGTATCAGACCCCTGGCCGCGACGGCCGCTTGTTTGACCTTTACAGCTTTGGTGCAGACGGCCGCACTGGCGGCAGCGACAACAACGCTGATATTGGCAACTGGAATCTGGATCAGAACGGCCAGCCCTGATGTCGAGCTTTTCCGCCCGCCAGCCGGCGCGCTCAGCCAGCGCCGGCTTTACCCTGATTGAAGTCCTGGTGGTGCTGGTGCTGATCGGTGTCATCGCTGGACTGGCGACCCTGTCGCTGGGTAATGGCGCGGAGCGGGAATTGCGTAAGGAGACTGATCGTCTGGCCGCTGTACTCAAGCTGGCGCGCGATGAGCTGTTGATCAGTGGCGGCAACGAGCGAGCGCTGGGTCTGCGCCGCAATGGTTACAGCCTGCTGGACCTGGTGCTGCTGGACGATGCCACGCGCGAATGGCAGCCGGTACAGGATCCGCAGCTCGGGCCCTATCTGCTGCCTGAAGGGTTGATTGAACTGGACTTTGAGGCGGACGAGCAGGCTGGCCGTCTGTCTGGCAGTACCGCCTGGACGCCGCAGCTGCGTCTGGGCAATACCGGTGAGATGACCCCGGGCCTGATCATCCTGACCGAACGCAAGGGCAACCTCAAACGCTACATTCGCACCGAGCTGAACGGTCAGATTGAGGTGCTCAGTGAACGCCCGTAGCCAGTCTGGTTTTACCCTGCTGGAGGTGCTGGTAGCGCTGACCATCCTGGCCGTCGCGCTGGCGGCGCTGGTCAAGGCCGGCAGCGATCATGCACGTAACAGCGCCTATCTGCAGGAGCGCACCTTAGCGCACTGGGCCGGCAGTAACCTGCTGGCCGAATATCAGTCAGGCATGCGGCCGGCGAGCGATGGCGAGCTGAAGGGCGAAACCCCCATGGGGCCCTATCGGTTTGGCTACCAGGCCAGTATCAGCGATTACACCGCCAAAGCACCGTTTCCGCTGCCGGCGGTCAAGCGCATTGATATCCGCGTCTGGCTGCTGCCAGGCGGCGAAACCGAGCAGCGTGCACTGGTCAGCGGGTTTGTGCTGCCATGATGCGCCAACGGGGCTTTACCCTGCTTGAATTGCTAGTCGCCATGGCGGTGTTCGCGATCATGAGCGTGGTCGCCTACCAGGGGTTGCGCTCTGTATTGCAGGTCAATGAGATCAGCCGCGAGCACGCCCAAGTGTTGGGCGACTTGCAGGTTAGCCTGAGCGTGCTGGAGCGTGATTTGTCGCAGTTGGTGGACATTCGCGTGCGCGATGAATTTGGTGATCGTCTACCACCGCTGCGCCTGCAGCCGGGCAGCGACGAGTATCCGCTGCTGGAGATTGTGCGTGCCGGCGCTGGTGGCGATGCGCGGCTGCGCCGCACTGCCTGGCGCTTAACTGAACGCGGCTTGGAGCGCGAGCTGTGGCCCGGCGTGGATATCGCCGATGCCGATAGCCGCCGGGTGCAGCCTTTTGCCGAGCTGGTTGGCGAAAAGGAGCAGCTGGGCGTGGACAGCGGCTTTCACTTTATTGTGCGTGGCGCCAGCGGTCTTGAGCGGGTTGATAGCTGGCCGCCAGCCGATTTGGATCCGGAGTCTACTCAGCTGCCGCTGGCGGTTGAAGTGGTGCTTGAGCTGCCGCGCCTGGGGGCGATTAGGCGCCTGATAGCGGTGGGTCAATGAACAGTCGCAAGCAGCAGGGTGTGGCCCTGATTACCGCGCTGCTGATCGTGGCGTTGGCAGTAACGGCTGCGGTTGGTATGGGGATGCGGGGGCAGGCTGACATCCGTCGCAGCAGCGCGGTGTTCGAGCGCGACCTGTCACAGCAGATTGCCCTAGGGGCCGAGAAGATGGTGCTGCAAATTCTGGAGCAGGCCGACGGCCCGGATGATCTGATATGGGACACCTGCCTGTCGCCGGTGCTGCCCTTTGAGGTCGATCAGGTACAGCTGCAGGCGACGCTGGATGACATGCGCTGCCGCTTCAACCTTAACGCATTGGCTGGCGGCGATGAGCAGCAGCAGGCGTTGTTTGCCCAATTGGTCGACCGCGTCGCGCGCGACAGCGGCATGACCATGCCGCCGGGCAGTCAGCTGGCACTGGCGGTCAGCGACTGGATGAACCCGGAAACCGATGACGCGATCTATCAGCTCGACTCGCCACCGCGCCTGTCAGCCAACCGCACCATGCTGGTGGCATCAGAACTGAATGCCGTCAGTGGTATGAGCAGTGAAGCCTGGCAGGCATTGGCCCCCTATGTGACGGCCTATCCGTCCGACCAGAGCCCGATCGATCTGGAGCGCAGCAGTGAGCTGATGCAGGAGATATTTGCCAATCAGGGCGTTGGTGGTGAGGCGCCTTGGTTTATGCGCCTGCAGGTGGTGGCCAGTTTTGGCGAGCGACAGTTTTATCAGTGCACACTGCTGGATGCGCCCAACGGCAAGGTAGTGCTGCGCGAACAGACGGCCTGCGAGCCGTGACAACAACAGGAATGCATGCATGTTGATAGTGCTTTTGACCGCAGCGACGGCTGCCTCCGAACAGGACCAGCCGCTGCACTGGTGGCGCTTGGGCCGAGAGGGGCAGGTGCTGGAGCGGGGGCAGGATAGCCTGGAAGGGCTGCACCAGCGTTATGCGGGTGAACGGGTGCGCGCTCTATTGGCCGATGGTGTTGGTCTGCATCGGGTCAGCCTGCCCGGGCAGCGTACCGCTGCCATCCGCGCCGCGTTGCCCTACGCGCTGGAAGAGCGCCTGAGTCAGGAGCTGGACGATCTGCATATCGTCATGGGGCCCAAGCGTGCGGACGGCCAGATCAGCGCAGCGGTGGTGGAGCACCGGCTGGTGGAATACTGGACCGAACGCTTTGCCACAAGCGGCTTGCGGCTTGAGGCGCTGTTGCCACTTGCTGCCTTGTACGCCGATCAGGCTCCGCTGCAGGGGCTGCACTTGCAGGCGGTGGATTGGCCGGACTGCGCAGGTTGGTTGGTGAGCGCCGCTGACGCTGAGCCGGTGCTGCTGGAGCCGGCATTGCTGCCGTTCTGGCTAAGCAATCGCTTGCAGGCGCTGGCGCCGGACCAGCGCCAGTTGAGCGCGCCGGCGTCCGAGCTTGAGTCGTTGCAGGCCAGTATTCCGGCCGATACCCGCCTGTCATCGTCGGCATCGGCTGAAGCCTCAGGCAGCCTGCAGGACCAGCTGACGACCGCCGCGCCACTCAACCTGCTGACGGGGCCTTACGCGGTCAGCATGGCGGCGCCACCCTGGCGCAAGTTGCGTCCGGTGCTGGTGGCGGCCAGTGTGGTAGTGCTGCTGACGGTCGGCTGGTTGGGCGCAGAGCGGGCCGCGTTGCTGGCCGAGCGTGATGCCCTGCGCAGCCAGATAGAAACCACCTTTGCCCGCGCACTGCCGGGCGCACGCCTGCAGGATCCGTTAGTACAGTTTCAACAGCAGCTGCAGGGCAGTAGCACGCAGGTTCAGGCGGGCGCCGGCATGTTGCTGCACGCCTTCTTCACCAGCTTGCAGGGACAAAGCGGGGTAGAGATCCGCCAGCTACGCGGCAGTGTCGAGGCGCTGGATGTTGAGTTGAAGGTCGCCAGCTTTGCCGAGCTGGAAAAGCTTCGCGCTGCTCTGGCTGCCAGTGCCGGTATTACCGAGCAGCTTGAGGGCGCGGACTCGGAGAATGGTGGTGTCAGTGCACGGATACGTATAGCAAGGGGTGAATCATGAAGGCCTGGTGGGCAGGGCTGGCCGCCAGAGAGCGGCTTATTCTCATGGTAGGTGGCGCCGTGTTGGCGCTGATCGTCTTCTGGATCGCGATTTGGGAGCCGCTGGTGCAGGGACGAAGCGCCCTGCGCGCCGAGGTGGCGCGGTTATCGGCGGAGGCCGTGTGGATGGATCAGGTGGCAGACGATGTGCGTCGTCGTGCGCGCCTGGCACCCGCGAGTACCAGCGTGCCGGCGCAGGGCTCTGTGCTGACACTGATCGAGGTATCGGCTAATGCTGCCGGACTGCGTCAGGCGTTGAGTCGGGTGCAACCGGAAGGGGCCGGCGCACGCTTGAGTTTCGATCAGGTCGGCTTCGACCCATTGATGAGTTGGCTAGCCGATCTGGAGTCGCGTCAGGGTCTGCAGGTAACCCAGCTGTCCATCGATGTGGGCGAGGCACCTGGCCAGGTCGCGGCGCGCATTCTGCTGGAGCGTAGCCAATGATCGGTTGGATGCGCGGCAAAAAACTGTGGCTGCTGGCTACCCTGGTGTTGCTGCTGACGCTGCTGGCCAACCTACCGGCCACATTGGTATGGCAGTCTCTGCAGGGGCACCTGCCCACTCGGGTAGAGCTGACCGGGCTGCGTGGCACCCTGTGGCAGGGTGAGGTGGCCCGCATGCAGGTGGCCGGCATCGACCAAGGGGCACTCAGTTGGGATTGGCAGCCGACGGGGCTACTGCGGGGAGAGGTTGTGCTGGATCTCAGCTGGCGGCCTCGCAAGGGGCAAGTGCGGGCGCTGGTGCGCGCCGGGCTGGGCAGCATTACGCTGCAGCAGGTCAACGGTTACCTGGACGCGGCCAGTATGGCGCAGGTGAACAAGGCTCCCTTTGTCCTGCAGGGTGACTGGCTGCTAGATATCAGCGAGCTGCAACTGCGTGACTTTCGTGAAGTGACCCGAGCCGAGGGCCGTATCGGCTGGCAGAATGCCGGGGGTGGCTTGCCCAACCCGTTGGCGCTGGGTGATCTTGGCGCCACCCTGAGCCAGCAGGATGGCTGGCTGTTGATGGCGCTGTCCGACAACGGCGGCCCGCTGGGCCTGCAGGGCAACGCTCGCTGGCAACCAGCGGCTCCGCTGAAGCTGGATACCCGTTTACAGGCGCGCGCCGATGCCGAAGCGGCGCTGGCCGATGGGCTGCGTTTGCTGGGAAGACCGGACGCCGATGGCTGGATACACTGGCGAGCAAACCTGCAATGAATGAGGAGTTGAGAATGGGGGCTATGGTGCGCTCTGCCGGTGCTCTGGTGTTGGCTATGACGTTGGGGGGCTGTGCAGGTTCACAGGTAAGCCCGCAAAGTGATTCGGCGCTGGCTGATCTGCGTGCGCGCCTGAGTATGGGCCAATGCAGTCCGCAGTTGAGCGCGGAGGTAATCGCTGCGCAGCAACCGCCGCTGCACCTGGAAGCGGCCTATCAGTGCTTGACCAACGCACAGCTGGAGTTAAGCGAAGAGCTGCTCGCCGATTATCAGAGCCGCTTTGTCGGACGAGCTGATCAGGACTATGCGGCCTATCTTGCGGCGCTTGTCCCCTATGCGCGTTTCGAATTGGCCGGCGGGGATAGCCAGGCACGTTTGCAACAGGGTCGAATCGCGCATGCGCGGATGGTGGAGTTTGTGCGCCAGCATCCGCAGTCGCAGTACCGAAGCGAAGTGGCGACACGCATGCAAACGATTTTGGAGGGCTTGGCCCAAGCCGAGTACGACCTGGCTTTGCTGGATGCCGAGCGCGGGCAATTGGATCGGGCAAAGCGCCGTATGCGTTATTTGCAAGATAGCTACCCGCGCAGTACCGCAGCGACCAACGCTATCGCTTGGCTGCTCGATCAGGAATGAAAACGGACCTGAATGCGCAGCCTGCGTCAAGGGTTTTATGGCCAGTTTGTGGCTGAATTGTGCCCTTTATCGGCGCCTGCACCCCTCGTTTTGTGCACAAGCGTGGGGCATCTTGTCATCTGGCTGCCATATTGCTCGCTAAGTGATTGATATTCCTGTCTCGCAAATAAGTCGTTGATTTTAAAGGCAAAAAAATAGGTTAAATTTTAACCATTCTGAGCTGGCACCCCACAGATACTGGTGTGCGACCGCTTTTGATCAAGCTATCCACAACCTTATCAACAGATATTGTGGATAGCTTGCTGAAGCCCTTGTATGGCGACGCCTTGACGGTCTTTCGGGCAAAGCGGCCGAGTTGTGTTGACAGCCTGAGAGGGTATGAACCTCCCAGGCGCAAGGGCGATTTACACGCCCTGAGGAATGTCTTCACCGCCCAGCGCATTGGTCAGTGAGGGGATCAGCTCGCTGAGCGTGCTGGACATGATGGTGAAGCTGGCGTCCAGTTGGCTGAGCATGTCGTCGCCGCCATTTTCTTCCGCTTCGTCGCGCAGCAAGTCTTCGAACTTCACGCGCTTGAGTGTCAGCTTGTCGTCCAGGCTGAAGCTGAGCTTTTCCTGCCATTGCAGCATCAGCTGGCTTACCTGCTT
>DBHE01000191.1 GCA_002296055.1 Pseudomonadaceae bacterium UBA836 | reverse complement strand
GAGTCAGACCTCAAGCTGGAATATGAAGTACGCGAGAACCTGGCCAAGGCCATCACCCTGTGCGAACGCTGCGCTGACTACCAGACCCGTGAAATTCTGGAACTGCAACTACAAGACACCGAAGAAGATCACGCCTACTGGCTGGAACAGCAGTTGCGACTGATCAAGATGGTGGGCGAGAAGAACTACCTGCAATCGCAGATGTAATCTCTGCCCTCACCTCAAAAGCCCCGTCACGACGGGGCTTTTTTGTGCCCGCCTTTTGACCTGCACATTTACACATTCTTTACAGAGTGCTGGCGGCGCCTGACAGAGCTCTGGGTAAGCTGGCTTCACGTGGTTACTGCGCCCCCAAGGCGCGGTCCGCGAACCAGCGACCGCGAGGGAAAACGGTCACCACCCTGACCCGGATGTCTTCGCCAGAGCTGCATCATGCACGCGACCTCCGCCAATACACTGCCCTTACCGATACGTACCAAGCTGCTGCTAGCGCCACTGCTGTTGCTGGCAGCCTGCAGCACCGCGCCAGCCCCGCACGCCAGCCAGGCTCAACCCGCCGCACCGCTGGCAGTCTACCCATCCGCAGGTCAGAGCCCGGAGCAGATCAGCCGTGACCGCTACGACTGTCACCTGTGGGCCGTTCAGCAATCTCATTTTGATCCGGCAACCATGAGCGGCGACAACGCCAGCCTGCCGGTGCCGGCCTCGCCTGGCCACAACACGGCAGCGGGCGCGGTGGTCGGAGGCGTGGCCGGTGCCATCCTCAGCGGTCCACATCATGGCGGCGAAGGTGCGCTGGTTGGCGCTGTCATGGGTGCCGTCGTTGGCGCTGCGGGCGACGCCAACGAAGCAGACCGAATTGAAGCCATCAACGCCGAGCGAGCAGCGCAGCAGTCGCTGACCGAAGGCGGCTACCAGCGCGCGCTGGAAGCCTGCCTTGTCGGGCGCGGCTACAGCGTACGTTAACTGGAGGAATCACCATGACCAATCGCATTAAATCACCCGCCAGCCGGCTGGCTTTGGCAGCCGCAACCTTGATGCTCAGCACTGCTGCGCTGGCGGCGCCAGATAACCACGACGGCCGACAGCAGCAACAGAACCCGCAGCACCATGACGGCGGCCGGCAGGACAACTCACGTGATCAGCGCCAGGCTGACGGGAATTACCAACAGGGCCCTCAGCACAGTCACCAGCAGCCAGTAGCGCGAGCGCCCGCGGGCCAACGGGGCAGCGTAGTGCCGCAGCTTCCCAGTGGCTATCGCATGGTTCATCACCGTGACCACGACTACTACTATGTCCGCGGGCTCTGGTATCGCCCTCACGGCGGCAGCTTCATCATTGTGATGCCACCGGTCGGCCTGAGCATTCCGGTGCTGCCGACCGGTTATGTGACCCTTACTATCGGCGGGCAACCCTACTACCGCTATGAAGACGTGTACTACGTGCAGCGTGGGGCGCAATACGTGGTCGTTGATGCGCCGAGCAGCGCGCAAACTACCAGCAGCAACGATGCGCTGTTCATCTACCCCGCGCGTAACCAGAGTGAGCAGCAGCAAGCGCAGGACAAGTACGAGTGCCATCAGTGGGGCAGTAATCAGACCGGTTATGACCCTACCCAGCCTTATGGAGGCGTTGCCGCCAGCCAATCTGCAAATAGCCGTGCAGACTACCAACGCGCCATGACCGCTTGTCTTGAGGCCCGCGGCTATACCGTGCGCTGACCCGTTCGGGAGGGCTACCCCTCCCGAATACTGACTATCTGATCACGTTTTTCCAGCAGCACAGCACTCGCAATCACGCGCACCACTGCCGCCCAGAGCGCCTTCCCATTGCACCCATACAGCCCATAGCGCGAACGATGGCGCTGTTCGACATGCCCTCAAAAGCACAAAACTGACCGACTGGACAGCTATTTGGCAACCCTGAGAGCGGATTCGTCAGCACTGGCATTTTTTCTGCATCCCCAGTGGCAACGATTTACTGGAGCCGCTCCGTGACCCTGCCACCCAGCTCAGACCAACGCCGTACGCGCATCTTGTTCCCGACCAGTGCCGCGCACGCTGCCATTCTCGCTGCGCGCCATCAGGCCCCGTACCTAGCCGGCGCCAGCGCGGCCCAACTTAGCTGGAACAAGACGCACCTCTGGCCGGAGCAGGCCGTTAGCCTGCACGCCCTTGATGAACTACAGGGCTGCCAGCGCACACCGAATTACTGGTCGATCGGTGCGCTGGCCAGGTTATCTGAGCTGACCAGCCACCCGCAGCTGTGCTATGAGCTACCAGCCCTGCAATCCGCCCTGCTTGGTGTTGGCGCCCCGGGTATTCGGCATATCGCCACCCTGGGCGGCAACATCGGCTTTGCAGGAGACCTGCTGCCTGTTCTGCTGGTGCTTGACGCACAACTCGATTGGCGGCTGAGCGACGGCGATATTCGGCAAGGCGCTCTGACCGACTGGCTGAAGGCTCCCCCACAGCACGGCCTGATCACCTGCATTCGCATCCCGCTACCTGACTCGGAGCAATGTGTTCAGATAGAGAAGCTGGCCAGCCGCGAAGCCTTTAACCCGCCGCTACTGAACATCGCCAGCAGCTGGAATTGGTCCCAGCCGGAGAAAACCCGCCTGGCTGCCGGCGGCGCGGGCCTCGCCCCTCGCCGACTCAGCCGCTGCGAACAGGCCTTCAGCCCCGATAGCGCGCCCGCCGACAGCCTACTACCGCTGCTTGCCAGCGACCTGCCTGAGCTGGCCGATCAGCCACTTCTGCAGGTCGCGGCCAACCTCCTGCTCGCCCAACGGAGCGCCAGCCGCCTATGAGCATCAACGACTTCACGCCAAGGGAACTGAACCCCACTAACTTTGCTGACCGCTGGCAGCCACGACCGGACGCCCATAGCAAAGCCCGCGGCGAGCAGCGCTACCCCACAGATGAGCTGGACTGGCCCGGTCTGCTGCATGGCCGCATCCTGCGCAGCCCCTACCCCCATGCGCAGATCACTGGCATCAATGTGGACGCCGCACGCACGCTGCCGGGCGTGCGCGCGGTGATCACCGCAGCGGATATTCCCGGTGACAACCACTACGGCATCGTCTTTCGCGACCAGCCGGTGTTCTGCACCGACCGCGTTCGCTACCTGGGCGATGCGCTGGCGGCGGTGGCAGCCGACACGCCCGAGATCGCGGCGCACGCGCTCAGGCTGATCGAGGTGCACTACACGGCGCTACCAGTGCTCGGCGACCCGGCCGCAGCGCTGGCCGATGGCGCGCCGCAGCTGCACCCCGGTGGCAACCTGCTGGACAGCTCCCAACTGGAGCACGGCGACGTCGAGGCGGCCTTCAAGGCGTGTGCCTTCGTGGTCGAGGGGCGCTACAACACCCCGCGGCAAATGCATGTTTTTATGGAAACCGAAGGCGGTGTGGCAGTGCCCGACGACGCGGGCGGGCTGACCTTCCGGGTTGGTTGCCAGAGCGGTCACCGCGACCGCGAGCAACTGGCGAGCATTCTCGATCTGCCGCTGGACAAGGTGCGCGTTATCGGCCTGGCGACCGGCGGCGGCTTTGGCGGCAAGGATGAGCTGACCATGCAACCGGCCGCCGGCTTGCTGGCACTGCGCACTAGGCGCCCGGTACGCATCCACTTTGATCGCCGCGAGTCCACCATCGCAGGCATCAAGCGGCACCCCGTCGAACTGATCGCCCGCACCGGCTGCGACGCGCTGGGCAACATCCTCGCCCATCAACTGCATGCCGTGCTGGATACCGGCGCCTACGCCACCCTTGGTCCCGCCGTGCTGACCAACCTGACGGACCACGCTGCAGCGCCGCTGTATCGCATCCCCAATGTGAAGGTCACCGGTCAGCTGGTGTACACCAACAACAGCGTTGCCGGCGCCTTTCGCGGCTTTGGCGGCAACCAGGCGACCTTCGCCGTAGAAAGCCAGTTGGACAAGCTGGCTGCCGCAGCGGGCCTGCATCCGGCAGAACTGCGCAAACGCAACCTGCGCACGCCAGACGATCTGGGCGTCGAAGGCCAAACCCAGCAGCAACCCTGCAACCCACGGCTACTGCTGGATACTGCCCTGGCCTCCCCGCTCTGGGATCACGCATCAAAGACCGACAACGGCCGCTGGCTGACCGGCGTCGGCATGGCGCTGGGCGCACAGGGCAACGGGCTTGGTAATGGCCTGCCGGACTCAGGCGGCGCGCGCCTTAGCTTGAGTGCAGCAGGCCGCATAGAACTGGCATTCGGCTTTATCGAGTACGGCCAGGGCGTGGTTGCAGCAGTACAGAATCTGGCCTGCGAGTACCTGGGGTGCGCACCCGATGACCTGGATATCCGCCTCGGCGACTCCAGCGGCCCGGACTCCGGCCCGACCAGCGCCTCGCGCAGCAGCGTGATTGCGGTAGAAGCACTGCGCCAACTGCAACCGCAATGGCGTGCCGCACTGCAAGATATCGCCGGGGCCAGCGCATTCGACCTTTCACCAGGACCTGGCGGGCTCTGCACGCCCGCAGGAGAGCTGCGCATCAGCTACGTGCAGCTTGCCAAGCTGGCTGAGCCGCTGCCAGCGCTGAAGGTGCATTTCGACTTTCCTACCGGCCCGGACGCAACGCCCCGTGGCCGCTACCTGCAACTGCTGATCGCCAGCGTGGCCCGCGTCGCCGTTGACCGACTGACCGGCCGGGTGCGCGTTCTGCAGCTGCATCACATCACCGCCGGTGGCAAGGTCATTCACCCGCCCAGCTATCTCGGCCAGATCGAAGGTGCGGCCGTCATGGGCATGGGCATGGCATTGCTGGAAGACGTACCCATGCAGGACGGCCAGTTCCTGCTCGATAACCTGGACGCCTACCTGATTCCGACCATGGCCGATGCGCCAGAGCAACGGGTGGATGTGATTGAGGGGGTTCTCGGCGGCGACAGCTACCCGGTACGCGGCATCGGTGAGCTGGGCATTGAAGCCATTAGCCCCGCGCTCACCGCTGCCATCGAAAACGCTACCGGCGTGCGGCCGGACAGGCTGCCGGTGCGCCCGACCGCCCTACTCACGGCCATGCAGGAGCAACAGCCATGAACGAGCCACGCATGACCCTGCAGTTCAGCGTCAACGGCAGCGAGCAGACTATCGAGCTAGCCCCCACCCGGCGCTTGCTCGACATTCTGCGTCTGGATCTTGGCCTGACCGGGCCCAAAGAAGGCTGCAGCATCGGCCGCTGTGGCGCCTGCAGCGTTTTGGTCGACGGCCAATCAACGCCCGCCTGCCTGCTGCTGGCCTGCCAACTACAAAGCCGCTCGGTGCAAACCATCGAAGGTTTACGCGATGAGCCAGTATTCGAGCGGGTATCGACCTCGCTGGTCAATGCCGGTGCGCTGCAATGCGGCTACTGCACGCCGGGTATCGCCAGCACCCTGACCGCCGCGCTGCGCAACAACCCGACAGCCACGGCGCAGGAGCTGGAGCAAGCGCTGCACGGCAACCTCTGCCGCTGCACTGGCTACACCGGCCTGCGCCAGGCGGTTGCCGAGCTAGTCAGCAGTTAAGGAAGCCCTGATTAATTCCGCAAGCAGCTTGTACGCCCGGAGGGCGAGTGGAATTGATCAGTGCTTCCTTAAATCCGAAAGCTGCCAACCAGTTGGCGCAGACGATTGACCTGCTGCTCCAGCGAGGCGCAAGCGCGCATGGTTGCCTGCAAGTTGTCGACTCCTTCCTGGTTGAGCGTGTTGATCTCCGTGATATCGACGTTAAGGCTCTCGATCACCGAGGTCTGCTCCTCGGTCGCGGCGGCAACGGACTGGTTCATGTTGTCGATATCGCCGATGCCCTGGGTGATCTCACTCAACCGGTCGCCGGCCTGAGTGGCCACCTCGACGCTGCGTTGGCTGTGCGACTGACTATCGCTCATCAGCGCCACCGCCGCGCCAGCATCACTGCGCAAGTCTTCGATCATGTCGTGAATCTCGCGTGCCGAGGTCTGGGTACGATGCGCGAGATTGCGCACCTCATCGGCCACCACGGCAAACCCCCTACCCGCCTCACCGGCGCGTGCCGCTTCAATCGCCGCGTTCAGGGCGAGCAGATTGGTCTGCTCGGAGATGCCCTGAATCACTTCGAGAATGTGGCCGATGTCCGTGGTCTTGTGGCTGAGCGACTGGATAGTCTCACTCGACTCGCTGATCTTGCTCGACAACGACTGCATGGCACCGATGGTTTCGCTGACCACCTCGCTGCCGCGCTCCGCCCCCTGGCGGGCACCGGAGGCCTGGGCGGAGGCGTCCGCCGCGTTGCGGGCAATTTCCTGCGCTGCCGCGCCCAGTTCGTTGATGGCGGCGGCCACACTGTTGGTGCGGCTGGACTGCTCGTCTGAGCTCGCCATATTGGCATTCGAAGCAGCCACCACCTGCCGTGCGACATCGCCCAGCTCGGTACTGGTGGAGGCAACCTGGGTAATCGACTCGTGAATGCGTTGCACAAAACGGTTGAACGCCGCCGCCAAACGGCCAAACTCGTCCTGACTGGTCACCGGCAGGCGCCGCGTGAGATCCCCCTCCCCTTGAGCAATGTTTTCCAGTGCACCGCCCAACGAAACCAGCGGGCGCAGCAGATAGCGCATCAGCAGGCTCAGCAGCACCACAATAACGGTGACTGCGATCACCGCGGCGATCAACGCAGAAATACGAAAGCTGGTCAGACTGGCAAAAGCCTTCTCGCGATCAATCGACAGGCCAATGTACCAGTCTGCGCCGGGCAAACCGGCAACCGGCAGAAAGGTCAGCAAGCGAGCCTCGCCGTGCAGCTCGGCCTCACTTAGCGCACTACTGATCTGCGGCGTGTTCTGAGGATACAGCTCGCTCAGGGTTTTCATCTGCAGCGCCGAATCAGGATGCACCAGCACCCGTCCGTCACGGCTGACCAAAAACGCGTACCCCATGCCATTGAAATCCAGCGCGTTAATAATCTGCGAGATGGTTTGCAGGTTCAGATCGCCGCCCACCACATCACGACCGGCCGCCGTGGCGATGGTGACGATCAGCGCCCCGGTGGCAGCGTCCACGTAGGGCTCGGTCAGCACCGTGCCGCGGGCAGCTTGCGCAGCGGTAAACCAGGGTCGGCTACGCGGGTCGTAGTCTGCCGGCATCTCGGCATCCGGCCGCATAGTGAAGCTGCCATCGGCACCGCCCAGATACGCAAAATCAAAGGTGCTCGCCAAGGTCTGCTGTTCCAGCAAGGGCACCTGTCGGACACTACCCTCACTCTGCAGGTTGAGCGCCAGGTTCTCCAGCAACAGGATGCGACCAGACAGCCAGTTGCTGATGTTCTGTGCCGTCAGGCTGCCAGCGTCATTCAGGTAGGTTTGCAGGTTGGTTTGCAGCGTGCGCCGCTGCAGGTAGTCGTTGTAAACCGAGAAGGCAGCGAAGGCGGCAATCACCACCAGGCCCGCAGCCAGCACTATCTTGTGATTGAAGCTAAGTTTGGTGGGCATTGGACGGTGCCTCGGAAAGAGAGCCAGAGGGCATGCGGTTTTAGTCCGCGCTTCCTTTATGTCGTCCCGGAAGTCGGAAACTTTACTACCAGCGCCCAGTCGACCTTTCCAATACTAGATGACCTAATGCCATCACGCAGAAATCAGGCTGCAGGCACGCGACCGGGTTGAGCACCGGGCCCGCCCAGCAGTCGCTCTACATCCAGCTGCCAGAGCCAGCGCCAGCCACGCAGCAGCAGGTAGAAGAACAGCAATGGCAGAATTAACGTACGCAAAACAAACAGCGTCATCACCTGCAGCACGCTGTCGACAGCGTCATCCAGCGCTTGCTTGATTGCCAGATAGGTCTGCGGGTCCCCGACCTTTGCCAACTGCTCGCCCAGGCCGCGCCAGCTACTGTCACCCTCAGCGGGCAGGGCCGCTCGCTCTTTCAACACCCGGGCTCTTTGCTGTTCGACCTCACTCAGCTCCCGGCTGATAGCCTGGTAGCTGTCACGCAGCATCGCCAACTGCTTCGCAGCCGCCTCTCTGGCCGGCACCTCGGCGAAGGGGTTGAGGCGCTCGGACCACTCCAGTTGTTGCTCCAGGCTGGTCAGCGCCTCACGCTGCTGGCTCACGGCCTTGCCGGCTTCACGCTGGGCGATAACCAGGCGGCTGCGTTGCCCGTCCAGCATGGCAAGCTGGTTGTCCAGCGCCTGCTCTGCCGCCGAGCCTCCCAGCATCGCAGCTTCGGCCCCGGTATCGGCGCCGAGCACTTCGACCTCACCCGGCAGGCGATCCAGCAGGCCAATTTGCTCACGGCTCTGTTGCGCTAGATACCAACGATCCACCTCGCCATTGATCAGCACCACCGCCACCAATACAAAGCGCAGAAAGGCGATCACCAGAAACAGCCGCAGGAACAAGCCCGCATGACGCCCGCCGCGCACCCAGAGCGAGGCGCCCAACAGTACCGCAGACAACGTCAAAAGCCATTTGAAGAACGTCTGCCCCACCAGACCAAGCAATATTTTCTGCGCCAACAGCGAGCCGATAGCCCATTGCATGAGGTAGGCGTACTGTTCGATAAGATCGTTGAAAGGGTCGAGCATTTCACCCAGTGTGACGGCAACACCGCCAAACAGGCTGAAACTGATAGTGGTGGACTGCAACACCGAAATGAGCGCGTTGAGCGCGCGAGCGGAGGCAAAAGCGAGCGAGGCCTGCAACAGCGAGGCGTCCAGATGAGCGGCTGAACTGCGATCCCCCTGCCCCAGCCACGACAGCAGCACCAGCAGAGTGACAACCAGCAACAGCAGCAGGCGGCGTTGCCCGCAGCGCTCTTTCAACACCTTCATAGCCAGCCCTCTGCCGCCCTAATCTGCCCGCAGCATAGCAGGCAGAGGGGGAGGTTCGGCTAGCCAGAGTCTAGATAATCCGCGAGAAGCGCTGCTGGCTCAGCTCGCTCTGGTAGGCATCAAACAGCATGCAGATCGAGCGCACCAGCAGCCGCCCCGCCGCCAGCACCCGAATACCGCCTGGCGTGAGGATAAGCAGGCCGTCACGCGCCATCTGCTCCAGCATCGGCAGGCAACCGGCAAAGTACTCGTGAAAGTCGATGCCAAAGCGCTGCTCGATATCGCTGAAGCTGAGGCTGAAATGGCAGATCAGCTGGCTGATCACCGCGCGACGAATCACATCGTCGGTGTGGCAGACCAGCCCCCGCCGGGTCGCCAGAACGTCCTGCTGCAGGGACTGTTGGTAGACCTTGAGATCAGCTGAGTTCTGGCTGTACAGATCACCCACCTGACTGATAGATGACACCCCCAAGCCGATCAGGTCGCAATGACCATGGGTGGTGTAACCCTGAAAGTTGCGCTGCAGCTCGCCATTTTCCTGCGCCACGCTGAGGCTGTCGTCGGGCAGCGCAAAGTGATCCATGCCGATATAGCGGTAGCCTGCATCCATCAGTTGGCGCACGCTGTTCTCGAACATCTCCAGCTTCTGCGCGGGTGCCGGCAAGTCGGCACTGTTGATGCGCCGCTGCGGCATAAAGCGTTCAGGCAAGTGCGCATAGTTGAACACCGACAAGCGATCAGGTTTGAGCTCGATAATCGATTCAACGGTGCGGGCGAAACGCTCGGGCGTCTGCTTGGGCAGCCCGTAGATCAGATCAATATTGATCGACCGGTAAGCCAGGGTGCGGGCCGCGTCCATCACGGTCTGAGTCTGCTCCAGCGATTGCAGCCGATTGACCGCGCGCTGCACCTCCGGGTCCAGGTCCTGCACACCAAAGCTGACGCGATTGAAGCCCAGCTCACGCAACAGGCCCATGGTCGCCCAGTCCGCCTCGCGGGGGTCAATTTCGATGCTGTAGTCACCGATATCATCATCATGCAACTTGAAGTTGCGGCGCAGCGCCGCCATCAGCTCGCCCAACTCCTGATGACTGAGAAAGGTCGGCGTACCGCCGCCAAAGTGCAGCTGTTCCACCAGCTGATCCGGCCCGAGGTGTGCGCTGACCAGCTCCATCTCGCGCTCCAAACAGGCAAGGTACTCACGGGCGCGACTACGGTCTTTGGTGACCACCTTGTTGCAGCCACAGTAGTAGCAAATGTTGGCGCAAAAAGGGATGTGCACATACAACGACAACGGACGGTTGGCCGCTCGACTGGCGTCGACAGCATGCAGAAAATCCATGGGCTTGACGCCATCGTGAAACTGCAAGGCGGTCGGGTAGGAGGTATAGCGCGGACCGGCATGGTCGTAACGACGAATCAGGTCCGCATCCCAGCGAAGGGTTGGCAGCATGGGGGCTTTCTCCGGCAAATAATGAGAAAGACTACGCGGGCTCGACCAAAACGTTGTTGACCAGCATCAATAAGCGAGCGAGCGCCTAGCCGCCGGTCGCGTTCATAAAACGCAGCACCTGCACTTCACCACCCACGTCAAACTCATGGCGCGCTGGCTTAAGCATCAGCGCGCGCTCCAGCGCCTCACGCACCGGCACATCACTGGTAGGGTGCTGGCGTAACAAACGACGCATATCCAGCGCATTTTCATGCCCCAGGCACAGCAGCAGGCGCCCTTCGGTGGTCAGGCGCACCCGGTTACAGGTGTCGCAGAAGTTGTGCGAGTGCGGCGAGATAAAGCCAATGCGACTATCCGGGTAACCCTCCACGCGCAGATAGCGTGCCGGCCCGCCACTGCTCTCGGTGCTGTCGATCAGCCGATACTGCTCGGCCAGCATGGCGCGCACCTCATCGCTGGAGCAGTAGGCTTCACCGCGCTCTCGGCCCACGTCGCCCAGCGGCATCTCTTCGATAAAGGTGATGTCCAGCCCGCGCGACAGGGCGTACTCGGTAAGCGCTGGCACTTCATCGTGGTTACGGCCCTTGAGCACTACTGTGTTCAGCTTGATGCGCTCAAAACCCGCCTTCCGCGCGGCTTCGATGCCATCGAGCACCTGCTGCAGTTCGCCGGTGCGGGTAATGGCCTTAAAGCGCTCAGCGTCCAGGCTGTCCAGACTGATGTTAAGGCGCTTTACCCCGGCGGCGGCCAGCGGCTCGGCCATTTTCACCAACTGCGAGCCGTTACTGGTCATCACCAGCTCGCGCAGCCCGGGCAGCGCGCTGATCCGCGCGCACAGGTCAACAATGCCGCGCCTGACCAGCGGCTCCCCGCCGGTCAGCCGAATTTTGCGCACGCCCAAGGACACAAACAGCCTGGCCAGTCGCTCAATCTCTTCCAGGGTCAGAATCTGCGCACGCGGCAGAAAGGTCATGTCTTCGGCCATGCAGTAGACGCAACGAAAATCGCAACGGTCGGTCACTGACAGTCGCAGGTACTCAATACGCCGACCCAGGCCATCGTGCAGGCTCATGACGGTTTACTCTCCGAGGCTTGCCAGCGCGTTAGCGCCTGCTCATCGCTGTGTTTGGCGTCCACCCAGCGCTCCCCCTGCGGTGTCGTTTCACGCTTCCAGAACGGCGCGCGGGTTTTCAGGTAATCCATAATAAAGTTGTTGGCCTCAAACGCGGCCTGACGGTGGGCACTGGCCACGCCAACAAACACAATCGGCTCGCCCGGCTCCAGCTGCCCAACCCGGTGCAGCACATGCACCTCATGCAACAGCCAGCGCGCCTGCGCCTGTTCAACGATGTCGGCAAGCGCCTTTTCGGTCATGCCCGGGTAGTGCTCAAGCCACATGCCGCTCACCGGGTCGCCATCGTTAAAATCACGTACGTAGCCGACAAACCCGACCACAGCGCCAGTGCCACGGTAGTCGGCATGCAGCTGGTTCAACTGCGCGCCCGGATCAAAACTGGCGGTCTGTACGCTGATTCGCATCTCAGCCTCCGGTCACCGGCGGAAAAAAGGCAACTTCGTCACCATCGGCCACCGGGGTTGCCAGATCACACAGCTCCTGATTGCGAGCGCACATCAAACGCGGCTCGGCCAGCACCTGCCAGGCTTCCCCCCGACTGAGCAGGCGGTCGCGAACATCACCCAAGGTTCGCAAACCGTCGTCCCACGGCAGTTGCTCCGCGCCGCAGCCCAGCACATCGCGATAGCGTGCGAAAAACTGCAGATCAATCATGTGCCCTGCCCCGGTGCCAGATAATCACCACTCTTACCACCAGATTTGCTCAACAAACGCGTGCTCTCGATAACCATGCCCTTATCAACCGCCTTGCACATGTCATACAAGGTCAACGCAGCGACGCTGGCGGCGGTCAGCGCTTCCATTTCGACGCCTGTTTGCCCGGCCAGCTTACAGCAGGCCTGAATGCAAACGGCATCCGGCGGCAGCGGTGTCAGCTCGACCTTGACGCTGGTGAGCATCAGCGGATGGCACAACGGGATCAAATCAGAGGTCTTCTTGGCAGCTTGAATACCGGCGATACGCGCCACGGCCAGCACGTCGCCCTTGGGATGCCCGCCCGACTGAATCAGGTCGAGGGTCGCGGGACGCATCCGCACCAACGTTTCGGCCACCGCCTCGCGCTGAGTAACAGACTTGGCGGTCACATCGACCATGTTCGCCCGCCCTTGTGCGTCCAGATGAGTCAGCATAGAGTGAACCCCTTGAATACTTGCGGTCTACTTTACTGCAATCTTCGGTACGGCAGAACCGGACAGCCCTGAAACCGTCACGAAAATAACCCCAAGATATCCCTGCCACCTTGAAATCGGCGGCGGCGTGCCTATATAGCGAAAAGCTATTCAGGGTTTAGTTGAAATTTATTTTAAGTATTTAGCCCAGGCGCATACCATTGCTCCTGTCTTCTCAACCAACGACGAAAACGACTCAGATAAGGAGTTTTTCAATGTCCGTAATCAATACTGAAATCAAACCTTTCAAGGCTTCCGCATTCAAGAACGGCGAGTTCTTCGACCTGACCGAAGCTGACGTTAAAGGCAAGTGGGCAGTGTTCTTCTTCTACCCGGCCGACTTCACCTTCGTTTGCCCGACTGAGCTGGGCGACGTTGCCGACTACTACGACGAGCTGCAGAAGATGGGCGTTGAAGTGTACTCGGTCTCCACCGACACCCACTTCACCCACAAAGCGTGGCACGACAGCTCCGAAACCATCGGCAAGATCCAGTACGCCATGATCGGTGACCCGACCATGCAGATCAGCCGCAACTTCGAAGTTCTGCGCGAAGATCAGGGCCTGGCCAACCGCGGTACCTTCATCATCGACCCGCAGGGCGTGATTCAAGCTGTTGAAATCACCTCCGAAGGTATCGGCCGCAACGCCGAAGACATGGTCCGCAAGGTCAAGGCAGCCCAGTACATCGCTGCTCACCCGGGTGAAGTTTGCCCGGCCAAGTGGAAGGAAGGCGAAGCCACTCTGGCTCCCTCCCTCGACCTGGTAGGCAAGATCTAA
>DBHE01000142.1:21960-25513 GCA_002296055.1 Pseudomonadaceae bacterium UBA836 | reverse complement strand
CAATTGAACGCAAGGCGCCCCGAAACGGACAGGGGCGCAGGACCTGACAGTCTACCGGCTGGCGCCTCAGTCTGACAAGAGCGCCTGCAGCAGCTCGGTGTGACGTGCTTGCTGGGCTACCGTCTGCAGCCGATGGCTGCGCACGATGGCGCGCAGGTCTTCTAGGGCGTGCTCGAAGGTGTCGTTGATGACCAGGCTGTCAAATTCGACGTAGTGGCTCATCTCGGCTTCGGCCTCGGCCATGCGCTGGTCGATCACCTCGTCCTGATCCTGACCGCGCTGGGTCAGACGCTGGCGTAGGGCCTCGCGCGAGGGCGGCAGGATGAAGATCGAATGCGCCTGAGGCAGCTTGCGGCGTACCTGCTGGGCACCTTGCCAGTCGATTTCCAGAATCAGGTCACGGCCTTCGGCCAGTGCTTTTTCGACCGCGCTCTGGGAGGTGCCGTAGAGGTTGCCGAACACCTCGGCGTGCTCCAGAAAATCACCGGCCTCGACCAGTTTGAGGAAGGTCTCGCGGTTGGTGAAGTGGTAGTTGACGCCATCCTCCTCGCCAGGCCGCATGGGCCGGGTGGTGTGCGATACCGACACCTGCAGGTTGGGGGTCAGCTCGATCAGCGCCTTGACCAGGCTGGTTTTGCCCGCGCCAGAGGGGGCGGAGACGATATACAGGGTGCCGGTGGCGTGGCTCATCGAGGTGGTTCCTGCGCTTTGGGGGAAAGCGCGCCATTATAGGACGTCTGCCGTGCCGCGTCATGGGTGCGGTAAGCTGTGGTTATTACCGGTATGGGGGCGTGGGATGATTTCGAAATGGCAATGGCTGCTGGCGCAGCTGACGCGCACGTTGTGGATCAGGGCGACCCTCTACGTTGTGCTGGCGCTGGCCGCAGCACTGCTGGCGGTGCCGTTGGAGCACTGGCTGCCGACGTTGCCGGTGGATGTGGGCGCCGATGCGGTGGATCGCATTCTGGATATTCTGGCCTCCAGCATGTTGGCGGTCACCACCTTTTCGTTGAGTGTGATGGTAGCGGCCTACAGCACCGCAACGGTCAATGTGACGCCGCGTGCCACCCGCCTGCTGATGCAGGACACCACCACGCAAAACGTGCTGGGCACCTTTATCGGCTCCTTTCTGTTCAGTTTGGTGGGGCTGGTGGCGCTGAGTACCGGCGCCTACGGCGAAAGCGGCCGGGTCATGCTGTTTGCCGTGACCTTGCTGGTGATTGCGCTGATTGTGGTAACGATTCTGCGCTGGATTGAGCATCTGTCGCGCTTTGGCCGGGTGGGCGATACCACCGAGCGAGTCGAGCAGGTCACCACAGGTGCGCTGGCCGAGCGGATCGCCAACCCCTGTCTGGGCGCCCACTGCTGGGATGGCGAGGTGCCGCCCGGCTGCCGTCCGCTGTATCCGGCCGACAGTTTCTACCTGCAGCATCTGGATGTGTTGACCCTCTCCGAGCTGGCCGAGGAGCATCAGCTGGCGCTCTACGTGCCGGTGCAGCCCGGAGCCTTTGTGCATCCGGCCCAGCCACTGCTCTGGGTGCATGGGCAACTGAACGATGACCTGCAGTGCGCACTGTGTGACTGCTTTACCCTGGACAGCTTTCGCTCCTTTGACCAGGACCCGCGCTTTGGCTGCTCGGTGTTATCCGAGATTGCCTCGCGGGCGCTGTCGCCTGCGGTCAACGACCCCGGTACGGCTATCGATATTCTCGGACGTGGTGTGCGTCTGCTGGCGCCCTGGGCGCAGGGGCCGGTGCCGCAGCAGGCCGAGGTGTCCTGTCAGGGCGTCTGGCTGACGCCGCTCGCGCTTGACGACCTGTTTGATGACCTGTTCGGCCCGATTGCGCGCGATGGCGCAGGGCGTATCGATGTGCAGCTGCGCCTGGTCAAGTCGTTGCAGGCACTGGCCGCGCAGCACGAGTGTTTTGTGGCGCCGGCCCGGCGGCTGGCGACAGAGGCGCTGGCGCTGGGTGAGCAGTCGCTGTTGCTGGAAGTTGACCGCCAGCGTCTGCGCAGCCGGGTAGAGGGGTTTGTCCAGGACTGACGCATGGTATGGTGCAGAGCCGGCCAAACGGCCTATAACAACAATTGGAGTAACGCCGCATGATTCGAGTAACCGTTAGCTATCCCGCCCAGGAAAACGCCCGTTTTGACCACAGCTACTATCAGAAGCAGCACGCCGAGCTGATCCATCAGCAGTTGGACGGCCATGGCCTGCTCAAGCTGGAGGTGGATCAGTGTCTGGCTGACGGCGCTGGCAAGAGCCCGGCTTTTGTCGCCTCCGCGCACCTTTTCTTTACCGATCTGGCACAGTTTCAGGCGGCTTTTGCCGCAGGCGGCAAGGCACTGAATCAGGATATGGCCAATTACACCGATATCGTGCCGGTAATCACCATCAGTCAGGTGGTTGCCTAAGTTACAATAGCGCGCCTTACCTTCCACCAAGCCGAGGACCCTTCTGATGACTGCCCGCCGGGTTGCGTCGGTGCTGCGTGCTGCCGACAAGAAAACTGCTAACGCCAGCGCTGTTTCTGGCGCCGGGGCGCAGCGCCACGAGCGGATCTACCAGGCCATCAGTGCGGCCATCATTGAGCACCGCCTGCAGCCGGGTGCTCGGCTGCGTGAGGATGCGTTGGCCGAGGTCTTTGGTGTCAGCCGTACGGGTATTCGCAAGGTGCTGCAACGGCTGGCGATGGATCAGCTGATTACCCTGACGCCTGGCAAGGGTGCCAGCGTCACCCGGCCGTCTGCCGAGGAGGCGCGTGAAGTCTTTGATGCCCGGAGGCTGGTGGAGTGCGGCCTGATGCAGCCGCTGGTGCAGGTGCTCGATGCCGAGGGCCTGAGCCAGCTGAAGGCGCTGGCCGCGCGCGAGCAACAGGCGCTGGAAGCTGGTGAGCAGAGTGCCGCGATCCAGTGTTCTGCGCAGTTTCACAGTGCGTTGGCGGCGTTGGCCGGCAACCAGACCCTGGCCACCTTTGTGGTGCAGCTGTGCTCGCGCTCGTCACTGATTCTGGCGGTCTACGGCAACTCAGGCAATTTGGGCTGTGATTGCACCGATCACCAGCAGTTGCTGGCGCTGCTTGAGCAGGGGGATGGTCAGGCGGCGGCGGCCTTTATGGCCAGGCACCTGGATGAGATCGAAGCGTCGCTGTCTATCGGCGAAGCGCCGCAGGCGGTGCCGGATCTGCAGGATGTGTTTGCCGGTTATCGCCGCTGAGTGCCATTCACTCAGCGGCGATAACCAGGCTTACTGTCTGAAGCGTGCGCAGGCAGGCCAGTACTGCATCAGCAGGTAGTAGCTCAGGCCGGCGGGGATCAGGCTGGCGTACCAGGAGATGCTGGAGATGCTCAGCGCTGCGGCCACACCGATCGCCGTGGCTACCAGTGCCGCGTAGTTAACGCCGCGATAGGGGCCGTTGGCATCGTACAGATGCTGCAGGTTCAGGGTGCGCTTGCGAATCAGGTAGTAGTCCACCACCAGAATGGCAAAGATCGGTCCCAGGAACGCCGAGTAGGTCTGCACAAACACCTGCAGGCCTTCAGCCGAGTCCGC
>DBHE01000142.1:0-21784 GCA_002296055.1 Pseudomonadaceae bacterium UBA836 | reverse complement strand
ATAGGGGCCGTTGGCATCGTACAGGTGCTGCAGGTTCAGGGTGCGTTTGCGGATCAGGTAGTAGTCCACCACCAAAATGGCAAAGATCGGTCCCAGGAACGCTGAGTAGGTCTGCACAAACACCTGCAGACCTTGGGCCGAGTCCGCGCTGACCAGCTTCCAGGGGAAGGTGGCAAAGGCCAGCAGGCCGACGATCACCGTGGCCGGGCGGAATTTCAGCTTGAATACATCCATCAGGACGTAGGTCGGCGGCACCACGTTGTTCAGCACGTTGGTGGTGACCTGCGCAAAGGCGATAAACAGCAGGGTGCACATCAGCAGCGGCGTGTTGTCCACGGCGTTGGCAAAGACCTCAATGGGGTCGGCAACACCGGTGGCCTCGGACACCATATAGCCGATCAGGCCCATGAACAGGGTGCACGGCAGAATCGACATCGAGTAAATGGTGGTCAGCAGCCCAGGGCTGGTGCCTTGCTTGTGCTCGCGCGCGTAGTCACTGACGTTGAGAATCATGGTGCTGTAGATGCCGAGGAACAGCATGGTTGCGCTCCAGAACGGCAGCCCCCAGGAACCTTGCATGGTCAGCAGGCTCATCGACAGCTCATCACCGTAGCGCTGCACCGTGCTGTAGAACATGTACACCAGCGAGGCCAGGATAAAGGCGCTGCCGACGTTCTCCAGCCACTTGATGCCCTGAAAGCCCATCACCGACAGGCCAATCTGCAGAAACTGGAAGGCGATGAAGAAGAACACCAGGTTGTCGAACCCGAACAGCGTGGCCGAGACCATGTTCAGCGCGCCGGCGCCAATCCAGCTCTGAAAGCCGTACCAGACAATGGCTGGTACCGCGCGTACCAGGCCCGGCAGGCGGGTGCCGGTAAAGCCGAAGGCGCTGCGCGCCTGCACCACGAAGGGAATGCCGTATTTGTAGCCGGCGGCGCCATTGAGGACCAGCGCAATGCCGATCACAAAACAGCCGATGGCGATGGCCAGGGTGGCCTGAATCAGGTTCAGGGTGCCAACCACGCTGGAGCCCATGGTGAAGGTGCCGATGGCGACACAGCCGCCAAACCAGGCCAGCAGGTAGGAGAAGCGGCCCATGATGCGGACCTGTTGAGGGGCCAGGGACTCGTCCCCGGCGGCCTTGCCGCCCTGTGCCGGCAGCTCGCTGGCCGTTGCGCTGCTGATATCAGTGCTCATACGGACCCCAGTTGATGTGTGATGCGCATTATTGTCTCCCGCGATTCTGTGATCGGTCGGTGGTTGTCATCCACATCCGGGGCCGCCCACGCCGGCCCCAGCGTGGTGTGCTCAGTCGGGCGTCAGGTTCGAATACTCGGCAAAACGTCCGGTGAAAGGTTTGGGCAGTGGAAAGTCCAGGTCGCCGTGCTTGCTGGTTTGCAGTCCCAGGCCAACCAGGGCCTCGGCCAGTTTGACCGCGGCAGTCACGCCCTCGACGACCGGCAGGCCGACCGCAGCGCTGATCTGCGGAGTGAGGTCGGCCATGCCGCCACAACCCAGCACGATAGCGCCGATGCCGTCTTCCTGTTTGGCCTTCAGGCACTCCTCGATGATGCGCTCCAGCGCCAGGTCCGGGTTGGCCTCCAGCTCCAGTACCGGGATGTCGGCAGCGCGAACGCGGCGGCAGCGGCTGGCCATGCCGTAGCTGTCGAGCAGATGCTCGGCAATAATGGTGGTGCGCGGCAGGGTGGTCACCACCGAAAAGCGGGTGCTGATCAGGGTGGCGGCGTGGAAGGCTGCCTCGGCGATGCCGATGACCGGTGCGCGGGTCAGCTCACGCGCGGCGTTCAGGCCGGGGTCGCCAAAGCAGGCGATGATGTAGGCATCGACGCCTTCGCGCTCGCCGGCGCGGATCTCATCCAGCACACCGAGTACGCTAACGGCTTCATCAAAGTGGCTTTCGATGGATACCGGGCCGCTGTCGGGCTGGGTTGCGCTGATGCGTGTACCGGAAGCGGCGACGGTCTTGGCAGCGGTGCCGATGGTATCGGTCATGGCCTGGGTGGTATTGGGGTTGATAACGCGTATATGCATGCTGGAAACCTGTTTGTACACAACGAAACTGATTAATTGTATACAATTGCCAGCGTCAACAAAATCGAATCAGTAGCGGTGATACTGGCTGAAAAGCCTGCTTTTTGCCGGTAACTGGCTATTTCAGAGGTGATTTCCCATGGTTCAGAGCACTGAGTATCCACGCGACCTGGTGGGTTATGGTCGTACTCCGCCGCACGCCAACTGGCCCGGTAAGGCCCGGATCGCTGTTCAATTTGTGCTCAATTACGAAGAAGGCGGTGAAAACTGCGTGCTGCACGGCGACAGCCACTCCGAACAGTTCCTGTCCGAGATCATCGGTGCGGCGGCCTTTGATGACCGCCACATGAGCATGGAGTCGATCTACGAGTACGGCTCGCGCGCGGGCGTCTGGCGCATCCTTAATGAATTTGAGCGCCGCGGCCTGCCGCTGACGGTATTTGGCGTGGCGATGGCGCTGGAGCGCCACCCGGAGCTGGCCCAGGCCTTTGTTGAGCTAGGGCATGAGGTGGCCTGCCACGGCTGGCGCTGGATTCACTATCAGAACATTCCCGAGGCGGTAGAGCGCGAGCACCTGCAGCGTGCTATGGACATCTTTCAACGCCTCTACGGTGCCCAGCCAGAGGGCTGGTACACCGGCCGCGACAGCCCCAATACCCGCCGTCTGCTGCTGGACCATGGTGGTTTTACCTACGATAGCGATTACTATGGCGACGACCTGCCGTTCTGGACCCGCGAGGCCGACAGTCAGGGGCAGCTGCACAATCATCTGATCGTGCCCTATACCCTGGATACCAACGACATGCGCTTTGCTGCGCCCCAGGGCTTCAATACCGGCGACCACTTCTTCCAGTATCTGAAAGACGCCTTTGATGTGCTTTATGCCGAAGGTGAAGAAGCGCCAAAGATGCTGTCGATCGGCCTGCATTGCCGCCTGATCGGCCGTCCGGGCCGGTTCCGTGCGCTGCAGCGTTTTCTTGATTACATCGAATCCCATGACCGGGTGTGGGTGACACGCCGTGTCGATATCGCCCACCACTGGGCAACCCACCACCCGGTTCAACCTCAGGAGTAAGCATGGCCAAGCAATCTGAACCCCGCAGCTACTATGCGCCCACCGGCGGCCATCCGCCGCAGACCCAGCTGACCACCGACCGCGCGGTATTTACCGAAGCGTACGCAGTGATCCCCAAGGGCGTGATGCGCGACATCGTTACCAGCCACCTGCCGTTCTGGACCGGTACCCGCCTGTGGGTGCTGTCGCGTCCGCTCTCCGGTTTTGCCGAGACCTTCTCGCAGTACATCATGGAAGTGCAATCGGGCGGCGGTAGCGACAAGCCGGAAACCGATCCGACCGCCGAGGGCGTGCTGTTCGTGGTGGAAGGTGAAATGACCCTGACCCTCAACGGTCAGCAGCACCAGATGAAAGAGGGCGGCTACGCCTTTATTCCGCCGAGCAGCGACTGGCAGTTGCACAACAACAGTGGCGCCGTGGTGCGTTTCCACTGGGTGCGCAAGGCCTACGAGAAAGTCGACGGCGTTGACGTGCCGGAAGCCTTCGTCACCAACGAAAACGACATCACTCCGCTGGAAATGCCCGGCACCGATGGCGCCTGGAGCACCACCCGCTTTGTCGACATGAGCGACATGCGCCACGACATGCACGTGAACATCGTCAACTTCCAGCCGGGCGGCGCGATTCCCTTCGCCGAAACCCACGTCATGGAGCACGGCCTCTATGTGCTGGAAGGCAAGGCGGTCTATCTGCTGAACAAGGATTGGGTCGAGGTTGAAGCCGGCGACTACATGTGGCTGCGCGCCTTCTGCCCGCAGGCTTGCTATGCCGGTGGCCCGGGCCCGTTCCGCTACCTGTTGTACAAAGACGTCAACCGTCACATGAAACTGCCGACCTTCGGCCGTTGAGGAGCAGGGGATGAGCGCTGACGTATTGCAACTGAAAGCCCAGCCCCTGACATCGGAGGCCTTTGCGGCCTTCGGTGAGGTGATCGATTCGCGCAGCTCCGAGCACTTCATGATCAACTCGGGGCGTACCCGCCGGCATCACGACCTGGCCAAGGTCGAGGTAGCTGGTGAATCACCACGGGTGCTGATCAGCATCTTTGTCAGCCAGCCGGTCAGCGTACCGCTGGAGCTGACCTTTCTGGAGCGCCACCCGCTCGGCAGTCAGGCCTTTGTGCCGATGCACGAGGAGCAGTTTCTGATCGTGGTGGCACCGCCGGGCGATGTGATTGATCCGGCAGAGGTACGCGCCTTCATCACCGACGGCCGTCAGGGCGTCAACTACCGTATCGGCACCTGGCACGCGATTCAATCCGTGCTGGAGCGCGAAGGGGAGTTTCTGGTGGTCGATCGCGGTGGTGCCGGCCACAACTGCGATGAATACCCCATCGCTATTCGGGTCACCCTGGAGTGACGCAGTATCAATCCGATGCCGCTCTTAAAATGGGGCGATTTGCTACAACTCGAAGGGATCGGCCCTCGAGCCAGCGTGTTCTGCATCCACTAGAGCGAAGGATCGTCGAGTGACTGCGCGGAGCGCTACTGGACGAGAACGTTCGTTCGCTTAGGAGGGCGTACGACGTGGTATTGGAACGTTGATCTGATACAAAGGAGGCCTCGATAGCTAACTGCATCACTATAGCAGCGAGCGGTTCCGGCAAGGCCAGGTGATGCGCCTGGCCGAGCGTTCATTGAACGGGCTGTTGAGCGGCCAGAGCTGGCTATGGAGGACTTGGCTTAACTCGATCCCAGAGTGATGATGGCACCAGATGAATGCTTAATCTGTGCATGCAAGCGCCGCGGTCTGGGGCTAACTACTTACCCCGTAAAGTCTGAATCATTTTGCCAATTTCCTGAACAAGTGCTGCGATGGCGCCGTAATCTTCGGGATGTTCTTTTCCGTCGCCTTCTTTCCCTATTCGCTCAAAGTTGGTCGCAAAGCGAGCGGTCGTAATGAATAAAATAATTGCTAGCGCAGAGGAAAATGATGCCGGTATCAGGGGTGCGAGAAGCGACAGATAAGGGTTTCGAGGCTCTGCGTGCTTGGTGGTGGCTGCTTCATCCGTGTCGGGCTTCTCTGGCGAACCAGGTGGGTTCCCGCTGTCTGTGTTAACTGGCTCCACTTCGCCGTTGGGCGCAGGCTGTGTGTTGATAGGCGCTGGGTGTGCGGAGGCGGATGGGCTTTCCGCTGTCATGTGCTGATTGTAGTTATCTATAACCCCTAGGAAGTGGCAGCCAACATACATCGCAAACCCTAGACATGCGATAGCCGAGGTTGCCATCACTATAAGGGTTCCCAGCGCGAAGTGTCGGCTCCACTTCTTTCGCGTAATTTGCTCGTTGGTTAAGTCTGAGGTGGGGTCGCTGCTTCCGCTTGGGGGGGTGTCTTTTGGCCCCCCCAAGTCGTTGGCACCAAAGTCGGCTGATTGACCAGTCATCGAACGAGGCCAAGGTTGTTCAATCTGAACGACATAGCGGCGTTAGAGACGCCAAATGCTTCTGACAGTTGTTGAACCGAGCTTGCGCCATAGAAAAGTTCCCGAACTTTTTGTTCTGGCATAATAAGCTCCGCTGCAAAAGCGTTAGCAGCGCGCTCTACCGGGTCTGAGTTGCCGAATGTTGCGTCTCGAAGGCGCTTCTTGCCTTCGTGGACGTGGCCAAGCAGTACGTGCCCAAGCTCGTGAGCGATGGTGAATCTGTTTCGATAGCTGATTTCGTCTGCGTTGTAGTCGCAGTAGAACACCAGCCCGTTATCCGAGTTTTCGAGGGAGGCTTGCCCGCTTGCGGTGTCCAGTAGCTGGGAATTAAATGCCCGCACCACGATAGGGATATTTTGGACCGTGTTAGTGGCGTCATCGTGTTTATAAACGATGAGACTTTGGGCGATGGCTTCTGGTTTGACAGGGATGCTCCCGTCCCAAGCAAGCTGGAGGGCTTGTCTGGCAGATTCAACCGCTTTTTGCAAAGAAACAGTCATATTAGCCCTCCTGTGTTAGCTGCGATCTCCACGGATCCGAGGTAGACGGCGCGAGAGTATACATGGATTACTGTTTAGGGCACAGCATTTATCATAATGTCTTGTTCTTATCAATGCACAATGTGCTGTACATAAAAACAGTTTTCAAGGCGTGTGAGCTGCGTGAATAGTGTAGCTGTATTTTCCTAGGTGCAGCGCCCCTCTCCGCTTGCCGGTAGTTCTAGTGCCTGAGGGAGGCGGTTGAACAAGATGAGAGGATGGCCTCAGTCAACTGATGGGTCGCTTCTCACTCATCGAAGTAGTCGTATCGGTCATAATTGCCGCTGACACCTTCCAGCTTGCGGCTCGGGAACCGTCCCGCAGCATAGCTAGGCACGGCTAACTGTGCTCCGAGGCTGCGAATCAACATCTGGGTCACCTCGGCTTTTCCCGGTGTCAGCCTCACTCAATATTCTGAATCTGAATGTCGCATCGAATTGGCTTTTAAATAAAAATCAATGACTTATGGTTTTATTTTATGGATTTATAAGGAATTTCCCACCATAGCACCCACCATCTGGTGAGAGTCGCGATGCGGGGTAAGGCGCCGAGCCGTCTCAAGCGACCATGCGCCAGTCGCCTGAGAAAAGCTCAAGCGTGATAGTTGTCAGATGAACGCATGATCCGTTTCCTCTATTTCGTCACAGATCAATTCTGCCTGTCCATATTCTGTACTTGGCTGCATGAAGGCTGATGTTTCGGGTGATAGCAACGTATTGAGCAGCCTCTTTCTTACTGCGGAATTTTATCCCATCTATCTCCACCGGGTGAGGGCGCGAACCGCCGGAGGTCCCTCCTGGGGAAATGTTGAGACCTGAGGGGGCTAACGTCTGAAGGGTTGATATCCAATGCCGTTCTTTCTGCTCAAGATCTTTGCCCATGATGCCTGTATCTATGATCTCAACTTTGAAGGCTGCTGGATCGCTCTTTCTGATCAATGCGTGAAGCGATTGCTCTGACTTTATGCCGTTTCTGGTTCCAGCGTGCTCCAAGTGGTGTTGCCAGCGCAATTGCAGCGGTTGGACTGTCAGGCCAACGTACTGCTTGCCTGATATGTGGGTTACGAGATAGATGATGCCGGTCTTGCCGTGAGTGCTTGGCGTTGTCGAGAGGGCCTCATCGGGTGACAGCCCCTGTTTGATCCACCTGGCGATAGTTTGTTCTGATGCCGGTGGGTTCAGTTCGCGTACTGCTGCACGTAGATTTGGATAGGTCTTACCAAACACAGTTATCAGCTGGACTCTGCGATCCGATCGCAGGTAATCGGGTAGCAATGCCTCTTTCATCGACATTCCAGATGCAAGCCGTTTTATTGCCCTGTGATAAGCCGCCCTAGTTAGGCCTGTTGTTGCTTTGAAAGAGTTTGAGTGTTTCTTGTCTATAGAGCACTTCGGGCAACCTGTGCCTTTTAGGTGATCGACAGCGTTTTGAAGTATCCGACCGTGCTTGGAGCAGTGATAGGAAATCTTTTTCCGAGCGCCTTTGTACTGTGTGCCTGAGTAATCGTATCGATTGTTGTGAACCTTGCTCATGAGTTCGATCATTCGATGGTTCAGACTATCTTCATCGCTGTAGCTGCCGCGCTCGATGCTGGGTCCGGACAGCGACAGTGAAAGGCACTCCGGACAGCCTGTGTGTCCTCTGGAGTGATTTCTGGCGACTTGTGAGAAGGTGAGGTTGTGAGCTTTGCAGATGATGTCCACCGACATTTGCTGGTCGAATGGCTCGCGCACCAGGCTGTAATCGTATTTGTCGCCGAAGTGGGCTTTGGCTTCAGTCAAGAAAGACGCCAGTGATCGCTTGTTGGATTCGAAGTAGCACTCTCGACATCCCACCCCCCTCCAGTGATGCTGTGGCAGGCAGGCAAAATCGCCATGAATGGGGCAGGTGATTAGCACCTTTTTACTGCTGGACTCATACCGGAAGTGGTCATATGTATACCGATCAAGATGAGTCTCTCTAGACTTTGATAATGCTTCTGCCTGGGTGAGAAGTTTAGGCATTCTGATGCTCCTTTTTATGTTTCGGAGCTGTAAGGGTAGGTCGATTCTGGGCGGGTAAATTATTGGAGTTGTGAGGTCTTTATAATAACTAGGTGATTAGTTAGTTGTCTGGGTTCGGGGTTTAATTGTGTTGCTTCCAAGGTGTTTAGTTTGCCTTTCTATTTTTGTTTATTATCGCGCTTTGAGCAATAAGATTGGTTGAATTTTCTTTGTGTAAGATGTTTTTTGCGCAGGCGGGTGGTAGGGTGGTGTGAGTTGGTTAAAGCCCTGTTTTTTTACACAGTATCCTTACGCAGTAACTTGCCAAAAGCATTTACATAATCGGAACTATTTTTAACCTTTCGGGCACGGTTCTACGCCCACTCTGTATGTAGCTAGGGAGTGGGGCAATGTCTGTTTCCCGATTCTGGTTCATTCAAGGGAGTACTTATGCCGCATAGAATTCTCTGTTCGATGTCAGTCAGTATTGCGGAGTTGCAGCAGAACCCGCTGGCTGCAGTTGCTGCCGGTGGTGGTGATGCTGTGCTGGTGTTCAGCGATGACGAGCCTGCGTTCTACTGCGTTCCGCCTGATCTGTTCGAAGAGCTGCAGGCGGCTATAGCAGCTGCGCGGGCTGGCAACGCTTCATGACCTGATTACAGGTGGGCGTTGCTGGGTGTATATCGCGGTTGTGTAAGGCGATAGCCGGAACTCTGGCCCTCTTGTAAGCCGTCCGGGTTTGAATGACGTCTCGGTCTCTACGACTTTGACACTCGCTATCGATAGCTGAAGTCGTGCTGGCAGTGTGTCACTATGCGATTAGTGCTGCTGCCCTCCGGGTGGCGGTGGACTTTGCTAGCAAGGAGCTACTTCAAATGGAACTTGTCCTCCTCTGCGCTCTAGTGGCGCTGGTCTATTTCATCGTTCAGAGCGTCAAACGGCGTCGAGCTGTCACTCAGCTTACGGAGAAGGCTGCTGCACAGCAGCGGCAGATTGAGCAACTGCTGGAGGACGCGCGTGCTGCTAGCGAGCAATTCAGTGAACAGAGCAGCCGCTTGCAGTCACTTGAAGCTCAATTGACTCGTTATCAGACGCTGGTTGATGTTGAGGCCGAGGTTGAGCGCCTGAGCGACGAGATCAAGGCAGAGAAGGACTCGTTGCTAAAAAACGCCCGACAACGCTCTGAGCAGGCCGAGGCGCGGCTTTCAGCGGCCTTGCTTGAGGCTGAGCGCATCGTTGCGACAGCGAATGCTAAGGCCGAGGAGATTGCTGGAGATGCATTCTCAGCTGTTGGACGTTTGAAAGAACTGACGGACGCTGCCAAGGCGATCAAGAACAAGATTGACGGCTATGGTGACGCTTACATCGTCCCTACCTATCACCTGCTTGATGATTTGGCTGAGGAGATTGGCTACAGCGAAGCCGGTCAGAAGCTGAAGGAAGCCCGTGAGCTATCAAAGTTGATGGTCAAGAACGGTCAGGCAGCGGTGTGTGACTATGCTGAGCCAAGTCGTCGCACGACCGCGATTCGGTTTGTGACTGATGCGTTCAATGGCAAGGTGGACTCGATTCTCTCCCGTGCCAAGTCAGACAACCACGGTACGCTGGAGAAGGAGATCCGCGACTCGTTTGCGCTGGTCAACGTCAACGGTGCTTCGTTTCGTAATGCCCGGGTGACGGAAGCCTATCTGGACGCGCGGCTTGAAGAGCTGCGCTGGGCAGCTACAGCGCAGGCTATCCGGGATCAGGAACGCGAAGAGCAGCGCCGGCTGCGAGAGCAGATTCGCGAGGAAGAGAAGGCGCGGCGTGAATACGAGCGGGCGATGAAGGAGGCGGCCAAGGAAGAGCAAACCCTGCGCAAGGCGATGGAAAAGGCTCAGGCTCAGGTTGCTGCCGCATCTGAAGCGCAACGCGCTGAGTTTGAAGCGAAGCTGGCGGAGTTGCAGGAGCAACTGCTGCAGGCGGAAGAAAAGAACAAGCGGGCGCTATCTATGGCGCAGCAAACCAGAACGGGCCACGTGTATGTCATCTCAAACATCGGCTCGTTTGGCGAAGATGTCTTTAAAATCGGCATGACTCGGCGTCTGGAGCCGACAGACCGGGTTCGTGAACTGAGCGATGCAAGTGTCCCGTTCGAGTTTGACGTTCATGCCATGATCTTTAGTGAAGACGCTCCTACTCTGGAGAAGCAGCTTCACCGCCATTTCCTGCGTCAGCAGGTTAACAAGGTCAATCCGCGCAAAGAGTTCTTCCGCCTTGATCTTGGTGAGATCAAGCAAGAGCTCGATGCCCTGGGTGTCCAGACCCAATGGACGATGATGGCCCAGGCGCGTGAGTATCGAGAAACTCTGCAAATCGAGCAGCAGATCCTGGAAAATCCGGCGATTGCGGCTGAATGGACGCGCCACCAGATGGAGTATGAAGAGTCCGCCGAAGATGAGGGGCTGTCGGAAGGCTGATGCGCTGAGTTGACATCCGATCCCGAGCCCTCTTTAGGCTCTGGTTCGCTGCCGCCGGAGCGGGTAAGGTTGCACCGTCATGAATTGGTCAGCAGGGATGCCGTAATGGTGCGGCTCCTCGCTGATCGACTAAGGAATCTCGCGTGAATCAGCAAAACCTGGCGGACTTTATCTGGAGCGTAGCGGATGTGCTCCGTGGCGATTTCAAGCAATCAGAGTACGGCCGCATCATCCTGCCTTTTACCGTTCTGCGTCGCCTGGAGTGCGTACTTGAGCCGACTCGTGAGAAGGTCGCCGCCCAGTATCAGCTGTTCAAGGACAGCAGTGTAGACCTCGACCTGATATTGCCGGGTATTGCTGGTGCCAGGTTCTACAACGTAACGACCTTCTCGCTGGAAACCGTAGGCGCAACCGATACTCGCGCGAATCTAGAGGAGTATGTTGCGAAGTTTTCCGCCAACGCGCGACAGGTGTTCGAGCATTTTGGCTTTGACAACTGGCTGGCGAGGCTGGAAAGCGCCAACCTGCTTTTTCTAGTGGCGCAGAAGTTTGCGGCCATTGATCTGCACCCGAACGCCATCAGCAACCATGAGATGGGATTGGTGTTTGAGCACCTGATCAGGAAGTTCGCCGAGTCAGCCAACGATACGGCTGGGGAGTTCTTCACGCCGCGCGATGTCGTGCGTTTGGCGACCACCCTGGTCTTTGCGCCTGACCACCAAGCCCTGAATCAGGAAGGCGCAATTCGTACGGTCTATGACTGCGCTGCTGGCACAGGAGGCTTCCTTTCGTCGGCTATTGAGCTGGTGAAGGATGAGTGGCAGGCGCCTGCGACGATCGTGCCCTACGCTCAGGAGCTGAACCCGGAAACCTACGCCATCTCGGTGGCGGACAAGCTGATCCAGCAGTACAACACCCAGAACATCAAGCTCGGCAACACGCTTTCTAACGACCAGCTACCAGGCGAGACGTTTGATTACTGCCTGGCCAACCCTCCGTTCGGCGTGAAGTGGGAGAAGGTTCAGAAGCAAGTGCAGGAAGAGCACAAGCAGCAGGGGTACGCTGGACGCTTTGGCCCGGGGTTGCCGCGGGTGGGGGATGGCTCCTTGCTGTTTCTGATGCACCTGCTGTCCAAGCGCAAGCCTGTTGAGCTGGGTGGCAGTCGTATGGGCATCGTTCTGTCTGGCTCTCCGCTGTTCAACGGTGGCGCTGGCTCGGGCGAGTCGGAGATCCGCCGCTGGATTCTGGAGAGCGACTGGCTGGAGGCGATCATCGCCCTGCCTACTGACCTGTTCTACAACACTGGCATCGGCACTTACATCTGGGTGCTGTCCAATCACAAGGACGCGCTGCGTAAGGGTAAGGTGCAGCTGATCGATGCCAGTGCTATGCACGCGCCGATGCGAAAGAGCCTGGGTAGCAAGCGCAAGTATCTTTCGGACGAGCAGATTGCTGAAATTGCAAAGCTGCACGAGGCCTGTGAGGAAGGGCCAAACAGCAAGCTATTTGCTACTACCGATTTTGGTTATCGTCGCATTACTGTGGAGCGTCCGCTGCGCCTGCGCTTCTCGGTCACCCCGGGCAAGCTCGCTGCTTACCAGGCCACCAAGGGGGCCGACCGGGCCGAGGCTTTTGCTGGCGTGCAAGGCGAGTTCGACAACCTGCCGGCCTTCCTCAAGTCCGCCGGCATCAAAAAGCTCGGCAAGGGTGCGCTGAAGGCCGTGCTGTCCTGCTTTGGCGAGCGTGATGCCAATGCCCAGCCAGTACTTGACGACAAGGGCAATCTGCAGGCCGACTCAGACTTGCGCGAGTTTGAAAATGTGCCGCTGAGCCAAAATATCGACGACTACTTCGCCCGCGAAGTGCTGCCCCATGTGCCGGACGCGTGGATCGACACGGGCAAGACCGATGCAAAGGACGGTCAGGTCGGTATCGTCGGCTACGAAATCAACTTCAACCGCTACTTCTACATCTACCAGCCGCCGCGCCCGCTGGACGAGATCGATGCCGACCTCAAGGCGGTTGAGGCCGAGATCGCCGCACTGCTGGGTGAGGTCACGGCATGAGCCAATACAAGCCCTATCCTGTTTATAAGGACTCCGGCGTGGAATGGTTGGGGCGAGTGCCAGAGCATTGGCAATTACGCAGACTCAAGCAGATGGCCCGGTTTTATGGTGGAGGCACACCCTCCCGCGACAATCCAGAGTTTTGGAATGGTGATATTCCCTGGGTGTCGCCCAAGGATATGAAGTCTGAGGTCATTTCAGGTGCAGCAGAGTGCATCACTGCAGAAGGGCTGTCAGGTAGCAGTTCCTCGATGGTTGAGGCGGAGCGGGTGCTTATGGTCGTGCGCTCAGGAATTCTCAAGCACACGATTCCGGTTGCCATCAACGATGTCCCTGTTGCACTGAATCAGGACATGAAAGCAATTTGGCTGGACCCTTGTTATTTGTCTTCACGGTTCTTCATGCGCTGGGTACAGGGACTGAATGATGATCTGTTAAAGGCTTGGCTAAAACAGGGGGCTACGGTCGAGAGCATTGAGCAGGACTACCTTTCCGATACACTGATTCCCGTACCGCCGGTCATTGAGCGTGAGCATATTGTGCGGTGCCTCGACCGCGAAGTCGCCCGCATCGACACGCTGATTGAAAAGAAAACCCGCTTTATCGAACTGCTGCGCGAAAAGCGCCAGGCGCTTATCACCCATGCCGTCACCAAGGGCCTCGACCCCAGCGTGAAGATGAAAAACTCCGGCGTGGAGTGGCTGGGGGAGGTTCCGGAGCATTGGGTTTGCAAAAAACTGATGTATTGGATGGATGGATACGGCAGTGGCACAACCCCCTCTAAAGAGGGCGATTACTGCATGGAGGGGGGCATACCTTGGGTCACTACTGGTGAGCTTCGAGAAGGTTTGATTTGTGAGACAGATAAGCGAGTGACCGATGCTGCGTTAAGTGAATACAGTGCGCTTAAGGCTCATCCAGTGGGTTCGCTTGTAATTGCGATGTACGGCGCAACTGTTGGCCGTCTTGGTTTGTTAGGCGTGCCGGCCGCATTGAACCAGGCATGTTTTGCAATACACCCTTGCAAGACGATCAGTATTCGGATGTTGCGTTGGTGGTTTGAAGGGTTCAGAACCGAGTTAATCGAGCTGGCAACGGGCGCAGGTCAACCGAATATCAGTGGCGACAAGATTCGGAATTTGTTCATCGCAGCATCTCTCAGTTTGGCAGAGCAGGAGCAGATAGCCGACCAGATCGAAAGCAGAACATTGAGGATTGATGGGCTGGTCAGCAAGACAGAACGCAGTATCGAGATCCTCAAAGAACGCCGTTCGGCACTGATCACTGCAGCCGTTACCGGCCAGATCGATCTGCGGGAGCAAGCATGCCACTAGCCTGCGATGACACAGGGTCGCGTGAGGACTTCCTGCGGTGCGATTTTATTGGTTGCTACGACTGCCTGTTTGAAGGTGTGCCGGCCGATATCCGGTATTGGACGGATGGTGGGCAGACGCCGCTATGTCCGCAGTGCGGGCTGGATTTTGTGCTGGGGTTCAACGGGGCAGTGGATCGCGACGTGCTGATCGAGGGCAGCAAGACTCGGTTTCCATGGCGCTGGAGGGATAAACCATGACCTGTTTACCCTCAGCGATTCGGATCGTGAAGATGAAGGAGGCAACATGAGCCAAGGACGCAGCCTGCGCCTTTTCTTGGTGGATGGCACACCTAATGGTCTACTTACCGCCGAGATCATGAATTGGACGGGGCATGTACTGACCGGCCCGCGCTCCAAGCTAACGGAGCTTGTGCAGCGGCCAGAGTGCGCTCGCACGGGTGTCTACTTTCTAGTCGGGCCTGATCCAGAAAATAGTATTCGAACACAGGTGTATATCGGTGAGTCAGACGATGTAGCCAAGCGGCTGAAGAGCCACAACCGCCCGGAGGATGCTGGCGGCAAGGACTTCTGGGAGCGCGTATGCCTTGTCACCAGCAAGGATCAGAATTTGACCAAGGCTCATGTGAAGCACCTCGAAAGCCTGTTGATCGGAATTGCCGGCTCTCTGGGGCGTTGCGAGTTGGTCAACGGAACGGCCCACGAGTATGGCACCAGTCTGCCTGAATCTGACCGTGCTGATATGGCCTTCTTTCTGGAGCAGATCCGCACTGTGCTGCCGGTGCTCGGTTTCGACTTTTTGCGGGAGCTGACCAAGCCTTCCGCGCCCGCTGCTGCCAGCACGGCGGCACCGGTCAGCCGCTCCCCGCGCTTCAGTCTGGAGGTTCCACGCTACCGCTTGAGCGCCCAGGGCCAGGAGATCGACGGGGAATTCTTCGTACTCAAAGGCTCCAAGGCTCGCGCTGAATGGGTCGGCACCGAGCGCGGTTACCAGGGCCTCTTCAAGCAACTGGTTGACGAGGGTGTGCTGGTCGGCGATGGCGGCGAGCACCTGATCTTCAGCGATGACTACGCCTTTAGTAGTCCCAGCGCGGCAGCGGCCGTGGTCTGTGGTCGTTCTGCCAATGGTCGAACCGCCTGGGTGGTGGAGGGCAGCGGTGAGACCTATGCCGCCTGGCAAGATCGTCAGCTAAGTGCTGCTGGTGTTGCGAGTGTGAGCGAGGCGGCTGATGAGTAAGGCCCAGTCGACGCAGCGCCTGATCCTGGTGGACTACGAGAATATCGGCAAGATCGACCTGTCGCTGCTCGACACCTCCTATCGGGCCATCATTTTTGTGGGAGCCAAGCAGAACACGCCCAAGGCTTCTCGCAAGCCTTCTACGGCACATCGCTTCTCACGTGTGGACTTCCAGAAGATTGAAGGCGTGGGCAAGAACGCGCTTGACTTTCATATCGCCTTTCAGTTGGGGCGTACCTTTGAGACTGCACCGGAAACGCAATGCATCGTCCTTTCCAAGGACAAGGGCTTCGACCCGCTCCTGACCTACCTGAATAAGAACGGCTTGGCGTGCCAGCGTATTGCTGCGCTTGAAGAGTTGTTGGCGGAAGAACTGCCTGAGCCAGTAGCTCTAGCCCCAGAAAATGCTTGCGGACGCTGCGGCAAGGCCAGTTGCGTGGAGCACCTGGGTGGCCAGTGGTGCAGCCACTGCGGCCATTTCTCAAGCCCGCCGGATCCACAACAGATGCCGTCGCGCCAGGCCAAGTATCGCGAGAAGAAAAAAGAAAGTTACGGCTATGAGCCGCTGATGGGCACCTGTGCTTGGTGCCACCAGCGTACAGACATGAGCGGCGGCATCTACGACGACGGTGAGTGGATGTGCCCAGGCTGTATCAGCGGATACGCTAGGTAATTTGAATTTCGATCTTTGGATTTGTCGCATTAAGGGATTAGGCGTCGATGAAGCTCACCACCAGCTGGTTGAAACCACCCTATGCAAGTGGCGGTATTGATCACCTCGGCACTCAGGCGCCTTGCGTAATGATCTATGGCCAGTTACTTCCTGGCATTACCAATGTCACTGATCGGGCGCGCTACTACTCGTTCTATCCCTGGTTGGTGTGGTCATATGACCAGCGATATGCGAAGGATGATTACAACCACTTCGTCGAGCGGTTTCGGCGTGCTGACTGCCTGTTTACCCTGATTGCCGAGCGGCACGCGCAGGTCACCGACCACAGTAACGAGCGACACGGCGTCGCTATGGTCGGTCGCACCAAGCTGGTTCCATCGCTCGCCAGTCTGAAGGCCGGTGAACAGCTACGGCTATCGCTCTACGCGACGACCGAGGATTCTCCCCAGCGCTACTTTATGAATCGGTTGGGTGGTCTTTCGCAGTACTACGCAGGCACTCTGGCCGATCTGCAACTAATGGAGTCCTCAGGTCGATCCTGGAGCTTCTATAGCAGCCAGTATGGCGCACCGCTTGCGCAAAGCGTTGATGCGTCGGTGCCTGGCGGGAGGTTCTGGGAGATTGTCGAGAACGATTCGGTGACGCTCGATGATCTCGACAAGCTGAGCGCTTTCTGTGCCTGCAATATTTCCGGCAGCCTGGGCGAGCATCAGCAGCTCATTGATATTTTTTTTGATACTGGCAGCCGCTATTCAGAGGAAGGCACTCAGCGACGCCGAAGCCTAGGTCTGATCCAGCAGCTGGCGGAAGCCCTGCCGGACGAATGGGATCTGACCGAGGAAGTGTTCCGCGGCTGTGTCTATAGCGTCACTCTGCCTACTGGTGAGGCGTGGGAAATTCCCGATGCTTTGCAGTCCACTCAGGCGCACTGGGCCGTCTATGTGCGCAATGACCTAATGTCGGTGGCCTTCCAGACGATCCTCGCCATCTGCCTGCAGGAATTGCAACCGCAATCGGCGGCGCAGCGACGGGTATTTCACAGCGTCGAGGCTTTCGCCGACTGGTTTGCCGGCTCGGCAACGGTTACCGGAGTACTGAGTGATCTGGGGGTGGGCAGTTTTGGCGACCTGGTTGCCAGCAGCAGGGCGAACGCCCCGGCGGTCACTGACTGGACAAACGATGCGCATGAGATTCAGCTAGGTTGGCAGTTGATTGGTGGCTGGCAGCCGGGCGTGGACATTGCGCCGCTGCTTTCACATAGCCTAAGCCTGCTGGCAATGCTGGTTGCTCGCGATGATCTGGAGCGGCAGCCCTATTCAGGACTGGCGATCACTCTTGAGGCACTCAGGGACTATCCGATCAATCTCATCAGCTTTCGCAGTCGTTGTGCCGACTGGCAGACGATGCCTCTTGAGCATGTGGTTGCCGATCTGGTCGTTTGGTGTCTGGACACCCATCTTCGAGTGGCGCTGCGCAAACTCCGGCAGTCCAACCGCTCGACCTTCCATTTGCGACCGTCCGAGCGAGGCCTGGAAGTGGTGGGTGACCAAGTCCCCCCGCCATCCTCGACCACCCCTCGTTTCCGGCAGGCGGTGCAGATCCTTCGCGACCTTGGAATGCTGGCGCGTGATGATAGCAACATGATCAGGTTGACTGCATCTGGTCGGACGCAGATGGAGGTCGCCTGTGTCTGACGAAGTCTCTCTTCTAGAAGTGATCAAGCGTGGAGGTTATGAGGCCTCGCTGATCACCACCTTCAACGCGACGCTGCCCTTCTACGAGGAGGTATTGCTGCGCAAACTGGTCGCAGCTGGATGCCGGCATAACGTGGTGCTTATGGATCGGCGCCAATGTGCAGCTTCATGGGAGAGCCAGGCGACCCGGCCTCGCCTGGCTGGTCATGCTTACACGCTGCTACCGATCGGCGTGAGCGGCGCGTTCCACCCGAAGGTCTGTCTGTTGCTGGGGGCGAAGAAGGCATCGATTCTGGTCGGCAGCCACAATCTCACGCTATCGGGGCTCGGTTTCAACCGCGAAATCACTAACTGGATCGAAGTTGGCGGTGCCAAGGATGGTGAGGGTGCCGCCGTTCTCAAGGCTGTCTGGCTGATGCTCCGTGAGTGGATCGAGCTGGAACGCGGCAAGGTTCCTGAACCGTTATTGGAGTCGGCGCTGGCAATTGGTCGTTTCATCAGCCCTTTGATTGCCAAGGCTGGAGACATGGGCTCGCCTGCCGTGCTGGCGCAAGGTCCGAGAGGGCAGGCGCTGATCGATCAACTTGCTGAGCGGATTACAGCCCCTGTCAGGAGGGTTGCGGTGCTGGGGGCGTTCTTCGATCGGCAGCTGGCTCTGCTCAAGGAGCTGAAGGCCCGCTGGCCGGCCGCAGATATCGTTGTGGGTATCGATCCCGACTCGGTCCAGCATCCCGGCAGCTATGACGGTGAAATCGTTCGGTATGTGGATGCGCGTGAGGCTACTGATCGGGCCGGCTATCTACATGCCAAGGTGCTCTATTTTGAAACGCATGACCCAGCTGCCGATGTGTTTGTCAGTGGTAGTGCGAACCCCAGTCGTCCTGCCTGGATGGATGGAGCGAATGGCAATGTTGAGGCCGTAGTGCTTCAGACAGGCAGTGCCGCCCGACGTGCTGCTGAGGCCACTTCGATGCTCAGCCTGTTTGAGTTGCCCGAGCTGGAGCCAGATGCGTTCACTGCGATCAAGGAGCGCAACGAGGACACCGAGATCGAGCAGACGACGTCGTTGCCGCTGCTTTCGGGCTGTTCGGATGGGGATAGTGGCCTGATATGTATCAGCTATCGGGGCGAGCAGATGTCGGTAACTGCAGCCGTAGTGCTTGGCCCGAACCAGGAGAAGTTGGAGACGCTTGCACCACTGGAACTGCGTGACGACGAGGTCGTGTTCAGGGCCAAGGTTGAGGCGACAGAGATTCGCTCCTGTCTGTTGGAGCAGGACGGCAGGCCGATCGCCCGGGCGATGATTCTGCACCCCTCGATCATTGAATCGAGCTCCCGGTCCTCCAAGCAGTACCAGATTCGTTCGGCGCTCAGTGAGCTGGGCTCGAGTGATGGCGATATATCGAGGGTCATCGCCAGCGTGGAGCGGGTGATCTTCGCGGAGCAGTCCGATCATGAGATCCAGATGGCGATCCGTGAGTGCCGGGATAAAAAGGATGCGCTTCCAGCTGGGGATGGGCCGACATCGTTGGTGATCAGCGTGAGCGACATGGCTCGGATGAAGCGCAAGCAGCGTGTGTTGAAATCAGGTGATCTGGCCTATCTGATCGATGTGCTTATGCGACGCTTGAGCGATGGTATCGAGGTGCAGAGTGTCGCGGTTGACCGGGCTGGGCGGAGCGAAGAGGAGCAGGTTGGCCAGGAGGACGATGGCGGCGAAGAGACGAGCGAGCCAGTCGAGAAGCCCCAGTTCTCCGACGCTGAAATTGCTCTGGCCGTTGCCAGGAAGGCGAGGGCATTGAGCAGAAAAATGGTCGAGCAGCTGAAGCTGGCCAGCCAGGACGAATCAAGGAAGGTCAGTGCGTCGATCCAGCTGATTGCGGTGCTGGCTCTGATTCGTGAGCTGCGCCATCTGGACAAGCAGAAGCGCTGGCGAGCCACCGGGCAGGATCTCGTGGAAGAGCGGGATCGTCGCTATCTCCTCGATGAAAGCATCAGGTATTTGCTCGGTTCGGAGTCGCGGCTGCTCGAAGTGATCGACAAGACGATCGACGATGATGCTGATGAGACGATGCAGCTGCATACCTTGCTGATCTGGCTGGCTTGGGACCTGGGCGATGAATTGACGGCCAAGGTCAGCCTAATGTGGGGCGCGGACGAAAAACGCCGTAGGTTGCAGGCGAATGCGGTGTTCCTGAGGCTGATGCCGTCGATCGCTGCAGACAAGGATGCCAGTGCAGAGCTGCGCGAAAGCATTCAGCGAACACTTAAGCCCACTCCGAGCGCCTCCATTCAGGCCGAGCAATGGCTAGGTCTGCATCTGGCTTATGGTTCCTCTTGGTCGCAGGGACAGAAGGAGACCGACGAGTTTGAGCTTGGCGGATACTGCAGGGTACCTGGCTTGGATGATGAGCCGAGGGTCATCGTGGAGCTTGATCAGAATAACGTCGGTTTCTGGGATTTCGATGACGTACGGAAGTTTAAGCGTGACCGGGTAGTTGCGCTGATACCGACACAGCCAGCAAGTTACGCCCCGAATTGAGCCGCGGCGGGACAATCAGTAGAGAGGCGAGACTGAATACATGAGCCACATCCACCACGAATGCGAATTGGAACGCCACATCGTCGAGCAGCTGGAAGCTGCTGGTTGGTTGGTTGGCAAGTCAGCTGACTACGACCCAGGACGGGCAATGTTTACACAAGACGTCATGGACTGGCTGGAAGACAGTCAATCCCCGGCGATGACAAAGCTGCGAAACATGAATGGTGCTGGCACCGAGGCAGTGGTGCTTGATCGTTTGGTGAAGCAACTGGACAACAAGGTTGATGGTGGCACGATCAACGTGCTGCGCTATGGCTTTGCCGTGGCTGGCGGTGGCACCTTGGCGATGAGCCAGGCTTTGCCAGAAGACAGTCGGAACGAAACTGTTATCGCTCGCTATGCTGCCAATCGGCTCAGAGTGGTGCCTCAGTTGCGTTACTCGCTGGATAAGGCCGATGAGATTGATCTGGCTTTCTTCATCAACGGTCTGCCGGTCGCGACGGTCGAGTTGAAGACGGATTTCACTCAGTCGGTAGAGGCGGCGATGCAGCAGTACCGCGCTGATCGCAAGCCTGAACGCAAGAGCGGTGGTCTGGAGCCGTTGTTGGCGTTCAAGCGTGGTGCTGTGGTGCATTTCGCCATGAGTGACAGCGACATCCGCATGACCACCAAGCTGGCCGGGGATTCGACCTTCTTCCTGCCGTTCAACCGGGGCAATGATGGCGCCGCCGGCAACCCGCCGGGCGACAACGGCCATTACCCGGTGAGCTACTTCTGGGAGCGGGTGCTGCAGAAGGACAACTGGCTGCACATCTTCCACCGCTTCGTACTGCAGGAGCGCAAGGAGGTTCAGGACGTCAATGGCAAGACCTATTTCAAGGAAGGTTTGATCTTTCCGCGTTTCCATCAGTGGGAAGGCGTGACCAAGATGGTCGATGCGGTGCGGGTAGAAGGGGCCGGCCAGCCTTATCTGATCCAGCACAGCGCGGGTTCAGGTAAAACCAATACCATCGCTTGGACTGCGCATTCGTTGATCCGTGTGCGTCGCCCGGATGGCGAGCCCTACTTCCACAGTGTGATTGTGGTGACCGACCGTCAGGTGCTGGACCAGCAGTTGCAGGATGCAATTCAGCAAATCGAGCATCAGGCTGGCGTGGTTTGCGCTATCGATCGCCAGCAGTCGAGTCTGCCGAAGAGTCAGCAACTGGCTAAGGCCATGCTCGAAGGCGTGCCGATCATCGTCTGTACTCTGCAGACCTTCCCCTATGCACAGAAGGCCATTCTCGGCGAGCAGAGTCTGCGTGATCGTCGTTTCGCCATCATCATCGATGAAGCGCACAGTTCAACCGGCGGAAGCACCGCGGATGACCTGCGTTACGTGTTGACCGGACAGAGCGAAGCAGAGTGGGAGAAGTTGAGCAAGGAGGAACGCCTGTCCGTGTGGCAAAGCTCGCGCTCGCGCCCAGGCAATGCCAGCTACTTCGCCTTCACCGCTACGCCAAAACACTCGACCTTGAGCCTGTTCGGCCGCCCGCGCAATGCGTCGGCACCCGTGAGCACGGACAATCCGCCGGCTCCATTCCACCTTTACACCATGCAACAGGCGATTGAGGAAGGCTTTATCCTCGATGTGCTGAAGAACTACGCCAGCTACGAAGTGGCGTTCAAGATCGGTAGTGACATGGTGGACGACAAGCGTGTTGATGA
>DBHE01000083.1 GCA_002296055.1 Pseudomonadaceae bacterium UBA836 | reverse complement strand
CACGCGCAATAACAGGCGAGGATATACCCAGATGGGCAAGACACTGGTAATCGGCAGTACCGGCCAGATTGGCCGACAATTGCTCCCCCTCATGCAGCAGGCTGGTCTGGAGACTGCGGCCCTGGCACGCAACCCGGCCAAGCTGGCGGACATCAGCGGAATCGAGATCATTGAGGGCGACCTGGAAGGCAACTTCGAGCAGGCGTTTGCCGGTTGCGACCGGGTGGTTTTTACCGCCGGCTCAGGCGCCAGCACCGGACCGGACAAAACCCTGCTGATCGACCTGTGGGCCGCCCGCAAGGCAGTCGACTACGCCCTCAAGCACCACGTAAAACACTTTGTCATGGTCAGCGCGCGCGGCGCCGATAACCCAGACCGCGGCAACTCGCCGATCAAACCCTATCTGGTCGCCAAATGCTTCGCCGATGAGTACCTGCAACGCTCCGGGGTGCCCTACACCATCCTGCGCCCAGGTCGGCTGACCGATGACAATGCCACCGGCTGCATCACCACCCGTCGTCCGGAAGATCCGCAGCAACAACACATCACCCGCGCCGACACCGCGCGCATCATCGCCCATGTCATCAAGAGCGGGCAAAGCAAGAACACGATCTACGAGCTGTATCAAGGTGCGACGCCGTTCGCTGATCTGATCGCCTGACAGGCAGACTGCGCGGCGGCTGCTAAGGTAAAGCAACAGCCACCCTGCGGAGTCGCCATGTCCAGCCAAACCAGCCTGAGCGGCCACTGCCTGTGCGGCGCGGTCACTGTGAGTGCCACACTCGTGCAACGCGATGTCGGCGCCTGTCACTGCGCCACCTGTCGACGCTGGGGCGGCGGGCCGCTGCTGGCGGTGGAGTGCGAGGATCAGGTCACCTTCAGCGGCGAAGCGCAGATTGGCGTTTACGCTTCATCAGACTGGGCCGAGCGCGGCTTCTGCAAGGTCTGCGGTACACACCTGTTCTATCGGCTACGCGAGCAGGCTTTCTACGCCCTACCGGTTGGGCTGTTTGACGAACAGCAAGGCTGGGACTTGAATCGCGAAGTCTTTATCGATCAGAAGCCGAGCTACTACGGTTTTGCCCAGCCGACCCTGCAGCTCACCGGCGAGGAGCTGTTTGCCCTGCACGGCGCCAGCTGACCATAAACCATCCTTATGGCCCGACAATCTCCCCCATTGGAAGCATTGACGGCTCAGGCGCCTGCGCGGAGTCTGTCCACTGCGCTTCCCAACAACAGCAACAAAAGGATCATGCGATGTTCAGTCACATCATGCTCGGCGCCGACGATCTGGAAAAATCCAAAGCCTTTTACGACGCGACCCTGGGCGTTACCGGCTGCAAGCCCGGCTTTACCGACCCCAAGGGGCGCATCTTTTACATCACCCCGACCGGCGTCTTTGCCATCACCAAGCCGATCGACGGTGAGGCAGCCAGCTGCGGTAACGGCAGCACCATTGGTTTTGCCATGGACAGCCCCGAGCAAGCCGATGCCTGGCACGCTGCGGGGCTGGCCAATGGCGGCACTGCCTGTGAAGACCCGCCGGGCGTACGCGAGGGTGCCGGCATGAAGCTGTATCTGGCCTACCTGCGTGACCCGTCCGGCAACAAACTCTGCGCCATGTACCGTATGCCCTGAGTATGACGCACGACATTTGAACTGACGGCCGTCCCAAAACGCAGCTTTTAGGACGGCTCACGAACGACGCCTGCGAGAGCCGAGCGGTTGTTATCCGGCCTTCTCGATGGCGTGATTATAAATACGTATCGCCGCTTCTCGATGCCATGACTCTGATGGTGAGAAGTGTATTTCATGCTGGTGTGTCGGCCACTGACCAGATTCTTGGCGACATGCAAACACCACTTCGGCCTCAATTATTTCCATTTGGCCTAATGGCGCATAAACCCCATGCAGCTTTGCAGTCCAAATGGATAACCTCAGGTTTGCCTCTAAGAATTTCCATTTGTATCCATGGTATCCCTTGGCCCCATTTGCCTTAAATCCATAGTTGAAACGAGATGCCATTGGCTGTTTGGCTATGCCGACATAAAGCAATGAGTCGTCGCAAGACACCGTATAAAGCTTTGCCACCCCACGAGTAGAAGCAGGCGCAGAAAATTTACATTCCTTTTCTTGGCGCGAAAGCCTATACCAACCGTCAGAAAGACTGAGTTCAAAATCTAAAGGGTCGTCGAGCATTCGGCCTCCATTTATCCGCTAGTCGGTGGCAGGCGAACCCGCCACCAGCCGCTGTGCATCCTCACCAAAGGCCGCGGCGGGCCGTGCTTCGATATCCCGCGCACCCACCGGCTCGGCGCATTCAGAGCACACCATCACCGGTTTCATGCGCTGACCACAGCCCTTGTGGTAATGCTCGATGGGCGCGCCACGCTCATCGGCCATCCAGGTGTCGCCCCAGCTGACCAGCGAGAGAATCACCGGATGCAGGGCCAGCCCCTTGTCGGTCAGCCGATATTCCTCACGCAGCGGTTTTTGCTGGTAGGGCACCTTGACCAGCACCTCATGTTCGACCAGTTTTTTCAAACGGTCAGCCAGCAGGTGGCGGGTCAGGCCGATACGCCGTTCAAAGGCATCGAAGCGCCGCACACCTAAAAAGCAGTCGCGCAGAATCAGCAGCGTCCAGCGGTCGCCAACCACAGCAAGCGTGCGGGACATGGAGCAGGGTTGGTCGCCAAGTTCTTCCCAGCGCATGAATAAATCCTCCGAGTCAGAACGCAAGAATAGTTTGACAAGTTCCAAAATGAAACCCACTATCGAGTCAGTTCCAAAAAAGAACCATAGATAACTGAGGACTTTGCCATGACCACACCCGCCCCTGTAGCCGTTGTCATCGGCGCCGGTGACGCCACCGGTGGCGCCATTGCCCGTCGCTTTGCCCGTGAAGGCTTTACCCTCTGCGTGACCCGCCGCAACGCCGATAGCCTGACCGAGCTGGTCAACCAAATCGAATCTGACGGCGGCAAAGCCCATGCCTTTGGCTGCGATGCCCGCAGCGAAGAGGAAATGGTGGGGCTATTCGAGCAGATCGAACGTGAGATTGGCCCGGTTGAGGTCGCCATCTTCAACATTGGCGCCAACGTGCGCTTTGGCATTACCGAAACCACCGCGCGCGTCTATCGCAAGGTCTGGGAAATGGCGGGCTTTGCCGGCTTTCTTACCGGCCGGGAGGCCGCCAAGGTGATGCTGCCGCGCGGCAAGGGCACCATCATCTTCACCGGCGCCACCGCCTCGCTGCGCGGCGGCTCGGGCTTCTCGGCTTTTGCCGGTGCCAAGTTCGCGCTGCGCGCGCTGGCCCAGAGCATGGCCCGCGAACTCGGCCCGCAGGGCATTCACGTTGCCCACCCAATCATCGACGGGGCGATCGACACCGCCTTTATCCGCGATAACTTTCCCGAGCGCTATGCCCTGAAAGACCAGGATGGCATCCTCAACCCTGATCATATCGCCGACCAGTATTGGGCGATTCACGCCCAGCCGCGCGACAGCTGGACCCATGAACTGGATCTGCGGCCCTGGCTGGAAACCTTTTAAGACAGCGCCGATTAATCACCTGCCAAGAGAGAAACCCATGAGCAAAACCATCGAGTTCTACTTTGACGTCGGTAGCCCGGCCAGCTATCTGGCCTGGCGTCAGCTGCCCGTCATCGCCGAGCGCACCGGCGCCACCCTGGTGCTCAAGCCAATGCTGCTGGGCGGCGTCTTTATGGCGACCGGCAACAGCTCTCCGGCCACCGTACCGGCCAAGGGCGCCTACTCGCGCATCGATATGCAGCGCTTCGCCAACCGCTACGGCGTCACCCTCAATCAAAACCCCTTCTTTCCGATCAACACCCTGCAACTGATGCGCGGCATCACCGCGTATCAGGGCAGCGCTGAGTTCGACCGCCTGCTGACGGCCATTTTCGAGGCTATGTGGGTCCGCGAGCTGAACATGGGTGAACCGCAGGTGGTGGGCCAGGTGCTGGTAGAAGCCGGCTTTGACCCGGCCGAGGTGATGGCCAAGGCCAGCGACCCGGCCGTCAAGGAACAACTAAAACAGGCAACAGAGGAAGCGATTGGCCGTGGTGTGTTCGGCGCGCCAACCTGCTTTGTCGAGGGTGAAATGTTCTTCGGCCAGGACCGTCTGGACTGGGTCGAGGCAGCCGCGCGCGGCTGAAGAAGCAACGCCGACGGCAGCCCGCCGCTGCCGTCGGTCGTCTGGCCCCAGCAGGCCCGCTGAAAGCCATTGACGACCAACCCGGCGAAGCCTACATTCGCCAGCGATGAGCAGTGTTCCGGCGTCCTGCCCCTGCTCAGGGATTCCCTGTCCCATCCTTTCCTCTGGATACTCGAATGCTGTCCCTTGCGCTCAAGTGTTTGCTGGGTGCGCTCGCCGTGCTGATGATTGCACTGCTGGCAAAAACCAGAAGTTTCTATATCGCCGGGCTGGTGCCGCTGTTCCCGACATTCGCCATCATTGCCCACTACATTGTGGGCAGCGAGCGACTGGCCAGCGACCTGCGCAGCACCGCTATCTTCGGACTGTGGTCGCTATTGCCCTACGCGGCGTATCTGTTTTCGATTGTGCTATTGAGCGAGCGCTTCACGCTGGTGGTGACACTCACCCTTGGCGCACTGGCGTGGGCGACGGCGGCAGGCCTGCTGCTGACCGTCTGGACACGGGTGTATCCGGCCGTCTAAGCCAGTGCCCGATCACACCTCAAGCAGGAAGGTGACCGGACCATCGTTGACCAGATGCACCTGCATATCGGCACCAAAGTGGCCGGTTGCCACTTGCGGGTGCAGAGCGCGGGCCTGCGCAACCAGATAGTCGAACAGCGCCTCAGCGCGATCCGGTGGCGCAGCGGTAGAGAAGCCGGGGCGACGCCCCTTGCGGGTGTCGGCGGCCAAGGTGAACTGGGACACCAGCAGCAGGCCGCCCTGCACGTCAGTCAGTGAATCGTTCATGCGCCCGTCAGCGTCGGTGAACACACGGTATTCCAGCAGCCGCTTGAGCAGCTTGTCGGCACTGGCCTCAAGGTCCTGCGGCTCGATGCCAACCAGCACCAACAGTCCCTGATCAATCGAGCCGACAATCTCCCCTTCCACCTCAACCCGGGCCTGACTGACCCGTTGCAGCAATCCTTTCATGTCACTCGGCCTGCGGTGTCAGATTGAGCAACTGGCGCGCCATGTCGCCGGTCGCACGCACCAGGGCATCGGCAATGCCGGGCTCGGAAGCGGCGTGGCCTGCGTCGCGGATGATATTCAGCTCACTGCCGGGCCAGCGCTGGTGCAGCGCATGGGCGTTGTCCAAAGGGCACACCATGTCGTAGCGGCCATGCACGATGATGCCGGGAATGTGCGCAATGCGGTCCATGTTGTTGAGCAACTGGTCCGGCGCAAGGAACGTCTTGTTGGCGAAGTAATGGCATTCGATGCGGGCGATGGCGTAGGCGCGGCGAGCATCGCTGAAGCGCTCGATCACTTGCGGACTGGGCCGCAATGTAGCGCAACGCCCCTCCCAGACAGACCAGGCCTTGGCGGCGTGCATGCGGCAGATTTCATCGTCGCCGGTCAAGCGCCGATAGTAGGCCGCAACCATATCGTGCCGTTCTTCCTGTGGAATCAGGCTCAGGTAGTCTTCCCAGTAGTCCGGGAACACGTGGCTGGCGCCCTCCTGATAGAACCAGTGAATATCTTGCTCACGGCACAAGAAGATGCCGCGCAGCACCATGCCCATTACCCGCTCAGGGTGCGCCTGGGCATAGGCCAGCGCCAAGGTAGAGCCCCAGGAGCCACCAAACAGAACCCACTTGTCGATGCCCAGGTGCTCACGCAGCGCTTCCATGTCAGCCACCAGGTCAGCGGTGGTGTTGTTCTCTAGGCTGCCGTGCGGCGTGGAGCGACCACAGCCGCGCTGATCAAAGGTCACGATGCGGTACAGCGACGGATCGAAGAAGCGCCGACTCAGGGCATCACAACCGGCACCCGGCCCACCGTGGATAAACACCACTGGCAGCCCGTCCGGCTGACCGCTTTCATCGGCGTAGAGCACATGGGGTGGTGTTACCGCCAGCTCGTGGCGGGCGTAAGGTTTGATCTCCGGGTACAACAGC
>DBHE01000018.1:4795-5071 GCA_002296055.1 Pseudomonadaceae bacterium UBA836 | reverse complement strand
GCATGGATTTCGCCTGCGTTGACTGTGAGCTGGACACCGTCATTCGCCCGGCATCCGGGGTACTCCTTGACGATGTTTTCCAGCTTCAGGCGTTGTGCGGTTGCCATTCAGTTTCCTCTATGGGCGTTGTGCCGGCGCTTATAGATGACAGGCCGGGCGACGCCCTATTAATAACTGACCAATCAATCAACATTTTCTGTCAGAGCAATTTGCTTGCCAAAACTCTAAAAAAGCTGAAAATCAATTTTTTCAGACTAGTTGGTCAAGTTTTTGCAA
>DBHE01000018.1:598-4504 GCA_002296055.1 Pseudomonadaceae bacterium UBA836 | reverse complement strand
AGTTGCATCAGCCTGATCGGCTCGCTGCACGGCAAGCACCTGATCACCGTGGACGCCCTGGCGGCTGACAACGCCCACCCGGTACAGCGCGCGATGGTCGAGTGCAGCGGGTCGCAGTGCGGCTTCTGCACGCCGGGCNNGACTAGTTGGTCAAGTTTTTGCAAATCTACCCGTAGCCTCTGTGTGCGCCGCTGCTGTGGCGCCACGCCTGAACCCGCCTGAATGGGCCAAACCGTGCATAGAGCGGAGACGACCGTGATTGAGTTCTATCTAAATGGCCAGCCGGAAAAACTTGACCGTGCTGACCCAAACATGAGCATCCTTGACTGGCTGCGCACCAAAAAGCGGCTTAGTGGCACCAAGGAGGGATGCGCTTCCGGTGACTGCGGAGCCTGTACCGTACTGCTGGGTAGCCCTGCCGACGACGCGGGCGCGCATTATACGGCAATCAACAGTTGCATCAGCCTGATCGGCTCGTTGCATGGCAAGCACCTTATTACCGTGGACGCCCTGTCAGCTGACAACGCCCACCCGGTGCAGCAGGCCATGGTCGAGTGCAGCGGCTCGCAGTGCGGCTTTTGTACGCCGGGCTTCATCATGTCTATGGTGGGCCTGCACCAGCAGGTCGTGGGCACTGAAGGCAACGCCAGTGAGCACCAGCTGATGGAGGCGCTAGCCGGCAACCTGTGCCGCTGTACCGGTTATCGGCCGATTCTCGAAGCCGGCCGCCGCACCCTGGTGGACGCGGTGCAGCACTGGGATGGTGCCGCGCTGTTTGAACCGGCCCCGGCGCAGACCTTCACAGGCACCCGCGCGCGCGCCGCCAGCCTGGAAGATGACGAGGGCAAACGCTTTGACGCACCGGTTGAGCTGAGTGAGTTGCGTCGTCTGCTGGCGGCCAATCCGGCGGCCCGACTGGTGGCTGGCAGTACCGATCTGGCACTGGAAATCACCCAGCAGTTGAAGACGCTGCCGCAGCTGATTTCGGTCGAGCAGATTGCCGAGTTGCATGCAGTGAACCGTGACGAGCAAAACCTGACCATCGGGTCGGCTGCCACATATAGCGAATTTGGCCCCACCCTCAGTGCCGACTGGCCAGCCTTTGCCGGCATGCTGGAGCGCCTCGGCTCACTGCAGGTGCGTAACCGTGGCACCCTGGGCGGGAATATCGGTAACGCCTCGCCCATCGGTGACATGCCGCCGCCGCTGATTGCCCTTGGCGCGCAGATCCAGCTCGATGGCGCCGACGGCGAGCGCTGGCTGGCGCTGGAAGACTTCTTTGTCGATTACAAGAAAACCCTGCTGGCGCCGGGCGAATTTATCCGCGCCGTGCAGGTGCCGCGCCCGCAAGATAACGAGCGGCTGTTTATCTACAAGATTTCCAAGCGGCTGGATGACGACATCTCGGCGGTGCTGGGCGCCTTCTGGCTGCAGTTTGAAGGTGACACCGTCAGCGATTGCCGTCTGGCCTTTGGCGGCATGGCGGGTATCCCCAAGCGTGCCACCGGCGCCGAAGCGGCCCTGCGTGGTGCGCGCTTTGACGAAACCGCCGTGGCCGCCGCGCAGGCAGCGCTGGCAGCAGACTTCAGCCCGCTGTCCGATGTGCGCGCCTCGGCCAGCTACCGCACCACGGTGGCCGGCAACCTGCTGCTGCGTGCCCTCTATGAATTCCGTGCTGGCGCTGCCGGCACCTCTGCATTGACGGTGACCGACTATGCGTAAACTGCCCCGCGATATTTCCCGCCAGAGCGGCCAGCCGCTGGGTGTGGCTGGTCAGAGCGCCTTGCATGAGAGTGCCTGGCTGCACGTGACCGGCACCGCCCGCTACATCGATGACCTGCCCGAGCCGGAAGGCATTCTGCACGCGGCGGTGGGCCACAGCGAACAGGCCCATGCGCGGGTGCTGAGCATCGATCTGTCTGCCGTGCGCGCCTACCCCGGCGTGGTCGCGGTGCTGACCGTGGGTGACGTGCCGGGGCATACCGACATCGGCCCGGTCTTTCCGGGTGACCCGGTGCTGGCGGGCGAGCTGGTCGAACATATCGGCCAGCCGCTGTTTGCCGTGGCGGCCACCAGCCATACGGCGGCGCGCAAGGCGGCCAAGCTGGCCAAGGTCGAGTACGAACCCCTGCACGCGGTGCTGGACACCCGCGAGGCGCTGGAGAAGCAGTTTTTTGTCCGCCCCAGCCACACCCAGCAGCGCGGTGACCCGGACGCGGCACTGGCCGGCGCGCCGCATCGTCTCAAGGGCGAAATCAATGTCGGCGGGCAGGAGCACTTTTACCTGGAAGGTCAGGCCTGTGTGGCACTGCCGCAGGAAGACGGCGGCATGTTTGTGCATACCTCCAGCCAGCACCCCTCCGAGGTGCAGAAGCTGGTGGCCGAGGTACTGGGGCTGCCGATTCACGCGGTGACCGCCTCGGTACGTCGCATGGGCGGCGGCTTTGGCGGCAAGGAAACCCAGGCTGCGCCGGTCGCCTGTGTGGCCGCCCTGCTGGCCAACGCCACCAAGCGTCCGGTGAAGTACCGACTGTCGCGCCCCGATGACATGGTGCAGACCGGCAAGCGCCACGACTTTCTCAACACCTACGACATCGGCTTTGACGAGCAGGGCGTGATTCAGGGCGCGGAGATCATGGTGGCCGGGCGCTGTGGCTACTCGCCGGACCTGTCCAACGCCATTGTCGAGCGGGCCATGTTCCACTCCGACAACGCCTACTATCTGGATCAGGCGCGGGTCACCGGCCATTGCTGCAAGACGCACACGGTGTCCAACACGGCCTTCCGCGGCTTTGGTGGCCCGCAGGGCATGATGGTGATCGAGCAGGCGGTGGATGACATCGCTCGCCACCTGCAGCTGGACCCGCTGGAGGTGCGCAAGCGCAACCTCTACCGTGAAGGCCGCGACACCACCCATTACGGCCAGACCATTACCCATCATGTGCTGCCCGAGCTGATCAACCAGCTGGAAACCAGCTCTGACTATCAGGCGCGCCGCGCCGAGATCAGTGCCTTCAACCAGCAAAGCCCGGTGCTCAAGCGCGGGTTGGCGCTGACGCCGGTGAAGTTTGGTATTTCCTTCACCGCCAAGCACCTCAACCAGGCCGGCGCGCTGGTGCTGATCTACACCGACGGCAGCTTGCAGGTGAATCATGGCGGCACCGAGATGGGCCAGGGCCTGTATATCAAAATTGCGCAGGTAGTCGCTGCGGCCTTCCAGATCGACGTGGACAAGGTCAAGGTCACCGCAACCCGTACCGACAAGGTGCCCAACACCTCGCCAACGGCCGCCTCCTCCGGCTCGGACCTTAACGGCATGGCGGCGCTGGATGCCTGCGAGAAGATCAAGGCCAGGCTGGTCGCCTTTGCTGCTGCCGAATACGGCTGTGAGCAGAGCGCGGTGCGCTTTGAGAACAACCAACTGGTGGCGGGCGACATTCGTCTGGACTGGGCCGACTTTATCCAGAAGGCCTACATGAACCGCATCGCCCTGTCCTCCTCGGGCTTTTACGCCACGCCCAATATCTACTATGACCACGCCAAGGGTCAGGGCCATCCGTTCCTGTATTACGCCAACGGCGCGGCCTGCTCCGAGGTGGTGCTCGATACTCTGACCGGCGAATACCGCGTGCTGCGCACGGATATACTGCACGACGCCGGGCAGTCGCTGAATCCGGATATCGATATCGGCCAGATCGAGGGCGGTTTTGTGCAGGGCATGGGCTGGTTGACCACCGAGGAGCTGGTGTACAGCGATCAGGGTCGCCTGCTGACCACCGGCCCTGCCACCTACAAGATTCCGGCAGTGTCGGATATGCCGCCGGACTTGCGCGTCAATCTGCTGGCCAACAGCCCGAACAAGGAAGCCACGGTGTTTCGCTCCAAGGCGGTTGGCGAGCCGCCGCT
>DBHE01000018.1:0-220 GCA_002296055.1 Pseudomonadaceae bacterium UBA836 | reverse complement strand
AGCCCGCCGCTGGACACCCCGGCCACCCCCGAGCGCATGCTCGCCGCGGTGACCGCTGCGCGCCAGTGGGCGCTGGCCGAGCAGGAGGCCGTGTAATGAACAAGCAACTGCGCTGGTTTGAGGCGGTCGCCGACTGCGAGCAGCGCGGCGAGCCCTACGTGCTGGTGACCGTGGTTGGCGTCGCCGGCTCGGTACCGCGTGAGCCGTCGAGCAAGATGGT
>DBHE01000144.1 GCA_002296055.1 Pseudomonadaceae bacterium UBA836 | reverse complement strand
ACCAGTTGCAGGGCCTCGTGCCCATTGCTGGCCATCTCGGGCAACGCCCTGTACCCCGGCAGCGAACCAACCAGTCGCGCCAGCCGCTCGCGGGCCAGCGGCTCATCATCAGCGATCAGTACTTTCATTCGATAATGACTTCTCTGCCGTTGTTGAATCTTGTGTAACAGGATAGACCAGCCTGCTGAAGAAGCACTCTCCCTGCCGCCAGCCACTCAGCTCAGCGCCTTCACCAAACAACCCCTGCAACCGCGCCCGGATGTTGGCCATAGCCATGCGTGTGCCCTGGTGCGAGTCGTCCTGCTGAGGACAGGTATTGCTCACCATAAGTTCAACCACACCACCGTCCAGACGGCCCTGAATCACGATATCGCCGCCATTGATGAGGGGCTGCAGACCGTGCAGGATCGCGTTCTCCAGCAGCGGCTGCAGGGTCAGCAGCGGCATTGGCAGATCGTCGGTCAGCGCGTCGACATCCCACTGCACGCGCATCCGCTCACCCAGCCGGTACTGCTCGATACGCAGGTAGCCCTCGCACAGCCGGCGCTCCTCGCCCCAGCAAGACAAGGTCTCGCTGCTGGACAGGTTGGCGCGGAACAGGTCGGAGAGATCCAGCACCGCCTGCTCGGCCTTGGCCGGCGCCATCTCGATCAGGCTGGCAATACTGTTCAGACTGTTGAATAGAAAGTGCGGGCGAATGCGCGACTGCAGCGCCTGCAGCCGGGCACGCAGCTCGGCCTGCTGCTGGTGCTGCCACTGCTGCTGCAGATAGAAGTAGCGTAGTAGCAGGCTGGTCATGATCAGCGCGATCAGGCCGTGGCGCAGCAGTTGCTCGGCTTCCCAGTGCAGGGCGCCAGCCATACCGCGATAAACCACCCAGTCCCCCAGCACCGTGAACACCAGGGTAAGCCCAATAACCACCGCGTGACAGGCCGCGACGGCCAGCCCCAACGGCCGTCTGCGCATCCAGCTGCGCAGACGGCACAGCAGCGCAGCAGACAGCAGCACAATCCACTGCACGAAGAGCGAGGCCATAGCCAACTGCAACCAGTCAAAACCGCCCTCGGCCGGCTGCGCCAGCACCCACACCAGCACCATCAGCTGAGCCAGCACCACCAGGGTAAAAACAGCCACGGACGAGCATAGATCAGGGAGAAAAAAGTCCTCTCCCTCATAGGGGCGTTTGAGCAGGGTCCAGAATCCGTTCTTCATCGCGCCAGTGTCTGCCAGCCGGCCGCCATCGCGCAAGCGTGAAATGCTATGCTATGCGCCTCTTCACGCAGCGGAACCATCCGAGACATGAGCCAAGACAAGACAACCAACCAATCCTGGGGTGGCCGGTTCAGCGAACCGGTCGACGCCTTCGTCGCCCGTTTCACCGCCTCGGTGGATTTTGACCAGCGCCTGTACAAGCACGACATCCAGGGCTCGATTGCCCACGCCACCATGCTGGCCAAAGTGGGCGTACTGACCGAGGCAGAGCGCGACGCCATCATCGAGGGGCTGAACACCATTCGCGGTGACATCGAAGCCGGCCAGTTCGACTGGCGCGTTGACCTCGAAGACGTGCACATGAACATTGAGGCCAAGCTGACCGAAGCCATCGGTATCACCGGCAAGAAGCTGCACACCGGCCGCTCACGCAACGACCAGGTCGCCACCGATATCCGCCTGTGGCTACGCGAGGAAATCGACGTCATCCTCGGCGAGCTGGTACGCCTGCAAACCGGCCTGCTGGAGCAGGCCGAGCGCCACAACGCGGTCATCATGCCCGGCTTTACCCACCTGCAGACTGCGCAGCCGGTGACCTTCGGCCACCACCTGCTGGCCTGGTTCGAGATGCTGCAACGCGACCGCGAGCGCCTGATCGACTGCCGCAAGCGGGTCAACCGCATGCCGCTGGGCTCGGCCGCACTGGCTGGCACCACCTACCCGATCGACCGCAGCATCACCTGCGAGCTGCTGGGCTTTGAAGCGGTATCCGGCAACTCGCTGGACGGCGTGTCCGACCGCGACTTCGCCATCGAATTCTGCGCCGCCGCCGCGCTGGCGATGATGCACCTGTCGCGCTTCTCCGAAGAGCTGGTGCTCTGGACCAGCGCGCAGTTCAACTTCATCGCCCTGCCCGACCGCTTCTGCACCGGCTCTTCGATCATGCCGCAGAAGAAGAACCCGGACGTACCCGAGCTGGTACGCGGCAAGTCTGGCCGCGTGTACGGCCACCTGATGGGCCTGCTGACCCTGATGAAGAGCCAGCCGCTGGCCTACAACAAGGACAACCAGGAAGACAAGGAACCGCTGTTCGACGCCGTCGACACCCTGCGCGACAGCCTGCGCGCCTTTGCCGACATGATCCCGGCGATCGAGCCCAAGGTCGAGGCCATGCGCGAAGCAGCCCTGCGCGGTTTCTCCACGGCAACCGACCTGGCGGACTACCTGGTACGCAAGGGTATTCCGTTCCGCGACTGCCACGAGATCGTCGGGCACGCGGTGAAGTACGGTGTGGATTCAGGTAAGGATCTGGCGGAGATGTCGCTGGACGAGCTACGCCGCTTCAGCGATCAGATTGAGCAGGACGTGTTTGAAGTACTGACACTGGAAGGCTCGGTCAACGCCCGTGACCATATCGGCGGTACCGCACCGGCGCAGGTGCTGGCAGCCGTTCAGCGCGGCCGCGAACTACTGGCCAACTGAGTGGATAACCGGCAGCCCAGCAGGGCTGCCGGCTTCCCGTTTACTCGCGCTCGGCGCTGATCACGAAAGTGCCACGACCGCTGTTGTCGTAGCTGCTCGCGCTCAGGGTGTAACGCCCAGACTCAAGGTAGGTGCTGATGCGTGAATTGGTGCCACCGGCCCCATCATCATCCTCCAGCTCCACACCGTTACCGCTCAGGCGCAACATGGCGTCAAACTCGGTCGCATACAGGTCAATCTGATACTGACCGGCCTCACTGATCACCAGCGTCTTGTCGACGCCCGTGCCGGACAGCGTACCCGACACCACCTCGCCCGGGCGCAGCTGCGCGCCGCTGCCATTGACCGGCTGCACCGAGTTGCTCAGGGTGAACAGACCCGCGCTGCCATCAGCGGTTGACGCGTTGATGCGATAGGTCCCGGGGTTCGCCAGGGTAGTAATGGCTGCGTCCAGGTTCTGGCCGGCGCCGTCGTCATCGCTGGCATCTACACCAGGGCCGCGCAGGGTCAGATAACTGTCAACCTCGGTCGAGCTCATGGTGATACGCAGCAACGAGCGCTCCGGCACGGTCAGGCTATAAACCTTGTCTTCGCTGTCTGCCAGGCCGCTGATACTGCCGCCCAGCGTCAGCTCACCACCATTAGTCAGCTCTACCCCCTCAGGCAGCGCGCGACTGCTGAGCGTCAGGTCGTAAGCGCCTTCAGCCGGCGTGTCCAGCGCGGTGGCTGTGACCTGGTAAGTGCCGGGCTCCAGCATCGCTGTCAGGCGCGAGTTGGTGCCGCCGCCGCCGTCATCATCTTCCAGCGACAGACCGCCACCGCTCAGCTTGAGCACGGTGTCCAGCTCTTCAGAGGTCATGAGAATATCGTACAACCCCGCCTCGGTGACGGTCAGGCTGTAGGTGTTGGCGCTGCTGGCCAGGCTCAGCAGACCGAACAGCGACTCATCCAGCACCAGCGCGCCGCTGTTGCGTGGAGTCACTTTCTCCAGCGACAGCTCAAAGGGGCCGTAGGCCGAAGCACTGTTACCACTGACGCCCAGGCGGTAGGTACCGTCAGCCTGCGGGGTCAGGTGCAGCGAACCCTGACGAGGGCCGCTGACCAGTTGATTGCGTGAGTCCAGCAGCGTCAGGACAGCACCTTCAAGGGCGCCGCTCTGCTGGACGCGTACCAGCTCACCTTGCTTGAGCTTGAGGTTGAACAGCTGGTACTGGGAGCCATCGTTGACGTTGACCGGACTGCTGCTGGTCAGCTCGCCCTGCAGGCGCGAGGCGCCATTGGCATCTGCCACGCTGCTGCTCTGAGTGCTGGCGCAACCGGCCAGGGTGGCAGCCATGCTGACCGCCAACGCGGTGCGACACAGGGGAGAGGGAAGAAATGAGGAGAACTGCATGTAAATTCCTTCTGGACGGGAAAACATCCTGAAACCGCCGAGCTTGAGCCCGGCGCCGCATTCTTGCCCTGCGATTATGCCTGTTCCGGCGCACCCGGCTCCAGTACCGAAACGTGGTATGTGCGCCATGTCCGTTTTGTCTATCAGGCCGCCGGCTGTTGCTGAGTGATACAGTGAATATTGCCGCCACCCAGCAGGATTTCCCGCCCCGGCACTGCCACTACCCGGCGCTCAGGGAACAGCTGCTGCAGAATAGCCAGCGCCTCATCATCACGCGGATCGCCGAAGCTCGGCGCAACCACGCCGCCGTTGACGATCAAAAAGTTGACGTAGGAGCCAGCCAAGCGGATCGCCGGATCACGGCTCTGACTGCCCTCAACCACCTGCACATCGGCACACTCCTCGGCCGTGGCGTGCAGCGGCCCAGGAATCGGTATGTGATGCACCAGCAGCTCCCGCCCCTGTGCATCCCGCGCCTCGGCCAGCACCGCCGCAGCAGCCTGACAGCGAGGGTAATTCGGGTCCTGCGGATCATCGGTCCAGGCCAGCAGCACCTCGCCCGGCCGAATGAAGCAACAGAAATTATCGACGTGCCCATCGGTCTCGTCGTTGTACAGGCCCTCGGGCAACCAGATCACCTTGCTGATACCCAGCTGCGCTGCCAGTTGCTGCTCAATCTCGACGCGCTGCAGATGCGGGTTGCGGTTCGGGTTGAGCAGACACTCCTCGGTGGTGATCAGCGTGCCTTCGCCGTCCACGTGGATCGAGCCACCTTCGAGCACAAAGCCCTCGGTGCGGTAGCGCGGGCAGCGCTCCATCGACAGGATCTTGCTGGCTACCTGATCATCCAGCGCCCAGTCGGCATACAGGCCGCCCAGCTCGCCACCCCAGGCGTTGAAGGCCCAGTCCACACCGCGCAGGCCGCCCTGGCCATTGATGACAAAGGTCGGTCCGGTATCTCGTACCCAGGCATCATTGCTGCTCAGCTCCACCACCCGAATCGCCGGATGATCCAGCTGCGCACAGGCATTGGCGTATTGCGCGGCCGAGACGCCAACGGTCACCGGCTCGAAGCTGGCAATCGCCTGTGCCACCGCAGCAAAGGCGGCTTGCGCCGGTACCGCCTGCTGCCGCCAGTTATCCGGGCGCTCCGGCCAGATCATCCAGGTCTGGCTATGCGGCGCCCACTCGGCGGGCATGAAGTAACCGTCATGCTGCGGCGTGCTGTGCAGGTTGAACATGGGCTCAGGACTCCAGCTCGCCATCCAGGGTCTTGACCGGACCGTACAGGTTCGGACGGCGATCGCGGAACACGCCCCAGGCGCTGCGAATATGCTCCAGCTCGTCCAGGTCGAAGGACTGCACCAGCACGCCGGTTTCCGTCTCGTTCAGCTCCTGAACCTTCTCGCCAAACTGGTTGGCAATAAACGACGAACCATAGAAGGTAATGTCGTAGCCGTCCTGCTCTTCGCGGCCGATGCGGTTGCTGGCGATCAGCGGCATCAGGTTGGCACCGGCGTGGCCCTGCTGCACCCGCTGCCAGTGGTCGCGGGAGTTGATGCTGTGGTCGTGCGGCTCACTGCCGATGGCGGTCGGGTAAAACAGCAGCTCGGCGCCCATCAACGCCATGCTGCGTGCACACTCGGGGAACCACTGATCCCAGCAGATACCGACGCCAATCTTGGCGTAGCGGGTTTGCCAGACCTTGAAGCCGGTGTCGCCCGGGTTGAAGTAATACTTCTCGTGGTAACCGGGGCCATCCGGAATATGACTCTTGCGGTAGATGCCGAGGTTGCTGCCGTCGGCATCAATGATCGCGATGCTGTTGAAGCGCGCACGACCGGCCAGCTCGAAGAAGCTGATCGGCAGCACCACTGCCAGCTCNNGTCGTGCGGCTCACTGCCGATGGCCGTCGGGTAAAACAGCAGCTCCGCGCCCATCAGCGCCATGCTGCGCGCGCACTCGGGGAACCACTGATCCCAGCAGATACCGACGCCAATCTTGGCGTAGCGGGTTTGCCAGACCTTGAAGCCGGTGTCGCCGGGGTTGAAGTAGTACTTCTCGTGGTAACCGGGGCCATCGGGGATATGGCTCTTGCGATAGATACCCAGGTTGCTGCCATCGGCATCGATGATCGCAATGGAATTGAAACGCGCGCGCCCACTCAGCTCGAAGAAGCTGATCGGCAGCACCACTGCCAGCTCCTTGGCCAGCGCCTGAAAGTGCTTGATTGCCGGGTTGTCTTCAACCCGCGTAGCCAGCTGCAGATACTCCGGGTTCGGCTTCTGGCAGAAATAAGGGGTCTCGAACAACTCCTGAATCAGGATGATCTGCGCGCCTTGGGCGGCGGCCTCGCGCACCAGTTTTTCGGCCTGCGCAATGTTGGCCTGGCTATCCCAGGTGCAGCCCATCTGGGTGGCGGCAACGGTCACGGTACGGGTCATGGCTCACTCCGATTAGAGTTGGATAAAAATCGATTTATAGCTGGCCAATACGCACTTGGCAAGCGATAGCGTCGATATAATGCAGATATTTATCCGCATATGTAGAAATTAAAACCCACTAAGCCAATAGCTCAGCCGGATCCTGCCGATAAAAATCGGCTAAGTGTTGATAGACAGCAGGCCACTCGTGGCGCAGCGCCGCTGGCCGCTCGAAGAAGCTCTCGGACAGCACCGCGAAGAACTCCGCCGGCGCTTCCAGCGCGTAGGCATCCAGCGGCAGGGGCTCGTTGCGCTCAAAACGCTGACCCAGGTCGTCCCAGGCGGCCTGCATATCGCGCGCCCAATCCGCCCGGCTCATGCCCCGATGCAGCGGCGGGGCGCCGTTGGCACTGGCCGAGCGCATATCCAGCGTATGCGCCAGCTCATGAATCACCACGTTGAAACCGTCGGCCCGGCCAGAGTGGCGAACATCATCCAGCGACAGCACAACCGGCCCGCGCAACCAGGCTTCGCCGCTCAGCTCACGCTCACCCTCGTGTACCACGCCGGCCTCGTCACGCCATTGGTGCCGCGCGCGAAAGGGGCCGTCGTAGAAGATCAGCGTTTGCCAGCCGGCGTACCAATCGAGCCCCAACTCCAACACCGGCACCACGGCCATACCCGCCACCCGCAAGCGCAGCACGTCGTTCAGCTCGACACCGTCAGTCGCGTGCAGGTGCTTGCGCAGCAGCAGACGCAGCGCCAACTCGTGCAGCCGCGTACGCGTTGCGCTGTCAATGCGCTGATAAAACAGCCAGTCACCCAGCGCCTGTTGCCAGAGCTGAGGGTCGAGCGTTTGTTGCAACTCGCTTAGTTGCCGCGCCTCACGGCGCTGACGCCACCAGCTGAACAGCCCCATGTCAGCCTCCCTCGGCCGGTGGCAGCACCGGCGGCAGATACACACCCAGGTAGGCCGTCATCAGCCGCGTCGCCTCACGGCATATCGGCTCAGGCAGCTCACCAGATTGCTGGTAACCCACCGCCAGCAGCTTGTCCGCGGCCTGCATGGCCAGGGCAAAGACGTCTACGTCCTGCGGCAGCGGTGGCAACACAAAGTGCCCAGCCAGGCTGCGCTGAAAGCGCTGAGCCAACAGGTGGTCGTGCTGCTGATCGGCCTGACGGATGGCTGCCAGATCATGCCCACCCAGCAGCAGCGCGCGCGCGGCCGGGTGGGTGCGGTAGTAGTGCTGAAAGCGCTGCTCGATATCACCCACCAGGGCCATCCAACTGACAGGTGATGCTGCCGGCGGTTGCTGCAGCACTGCTTCCAGCTCGGCAAACAGCCGCTCGGCCAACGCCGCCAGCACGTCACTGATCTGTGGGAAGAAGTGATAGACCGATGAAGGGGGAATGTCGGCCTGCTCGGCAATGGCATAGATCGACAGCTCGCTGAGCCCGCCTTGATCAAGCAGCGTGGTGGTGGCCTCAAGAATACGGTCAATCCGCTCCTGACTGCTGGCGCGGCGCTTCGGGGCGGATCTACTCATAAGGGTTCCGTATCAACGACTGTCCTGCAGACCATACCACAGCAGCGCCAAGGCTCTGATAGCGGTCTGCAGAGGTGCCCCCGGTGGCACAGGCAGATGTCGCCAGCGCGCCATCAAGTCAAAGTTGCGCGCATCACCCAGCACCGTTTCAGCCATCAGTTTGCCGGCGAGCCCGGCCAGCGCCACACCCTGCCCGGAGTAGCCTTGCGTGTACAACACCCGCTGCCCCAGCCGGCCAAACACCGGCGCCTTGCTCATGGTCATGGCTACCTGCCCGCCCCAGAGGTATTCAAAGTCCTCTCCCGCCAGTTGCGGAAACACCTGCGCCATGCGCTGCCGCATAGTCTGGCGGAGCGCGTCGGGCCGCGCATCACGGGCACTGGCGCGCCCGCCGAACAGCAAGCGGTTGTCCGGGGTCAGCCGGTAGTAGTCAATCAGGGTGTTCATGTCGCACACCGCCGCGCGCGAGGGGATCAGCTCGGCGGCCAACTCGCCCAGCGGCCGGGTCGCGCCGATGTAGCTGCCAATCGGCATAAAGCCCTTGCGATACCAGGGCAACAACTTGCCCAGATAAGCGTTGCCGGCCAACAACAGATGCCCTGCGCGTACCCGCCCGCCAGCAGTCTGCACTTCCACCGCACCACCCTGCTCGGCATAACTCAGCACCGCTGAGCGCTCGAAGATGCGCACGCCCGCCTGTTCCGCCGCGCGAGCGAGGCCTTGGGCGTATTTGAGCGGATGCAGATCGCCACCACCCCAGTCCATAACGCCGGCCTGATAGTCGGCCCGCAATAAACCCTGCAGCGCCGTGCGGTCATGAAACTCAAGACGGTTGTAGCCCAGCTCGGCCAGCTCTTGCTGCCAGGCGTGCAGCTCCGGCACCTGACGCGCCTTGTTGGCCACCAGCAAAATGCCCCATTTCAGATCGCAGTCGATGCTGTGCTGCGCCACCCGATCACGCAACAGCTCAACGCCATCCACGCCGAGCTGCCATACCTTGCGCGCATCCGCCTCACCCAGCTCGCGTACCACGCGTGAATGATCGCAGGCCACCCCAGGGTTTATCTGCCCGCCATTACGGCCGGAGCAGCCCCAGCCGACATCTTCAGCCTCCAGCACAATGACGCTGCGCCCGGCCTCGGCTAGCGCCAGCGCCGCCGACAGGCCGGTAAAGCCCGCGCCGGCGATGCACACGTCCGCATCCAGCGCGCCGGCCAGCTGCGCGCGAGGTGCTGCCACAGGCACGCTGGCCCGATACCAGGAATCATTCATCACAAAGGCTCTCGCATAACGAACAATCCCGCCAGGTGGCGGGATTGAGATGGGTGCTGCCCGCGATCAAACGGTGTGCAGATACCACATGTACTCAAGGTCGGAGATGGTCTTTTCAAACTCTTCCATCTCGCTTTCCTTACACAGCACGAAAACGTCCAGATACTCCTCGCCGATGTACTCCTTCATCACCTCGGAGGCTTCCAGCTCGCGCAGGGCATCACGCAGGTTGGTCGGCAGGGAGGCTTCGTGCTGATCGTAGGCGTTGCCCTCGGTCATCTCCGGCGGCTCGATCTTGTTGCTGATGCCGTAGTGAATGGCCGACAGCAAGGCAGCCATCAACAGGTAAGGGTTGGCGTCCGCGCCTGCCAGGCGGTGCTCGATGCGCATCGCCTCGGGCTCACCACCCGGCACCCGTACGGCGACGGTGCGGTTGTCGATACCCCAGGTCGGCGCACAGGGCACGAAAAAGCTCGGGCTGAAGCGGCGGTAGGAGTTGACGTTGGGGCACAGGAACGCCATGTACTGCGGCAGGGTTTCCAGCAAGCCACCCACCGCCCAGCGCAGGGTGTCAGCCAGGCTGCCGTCCGGGTTGGGCGCAAAGATGTTGCGGCCATTCTCGTCGGTCAGGCTGATGTGCACGTGCATGCCGTTGCCGGCCTGATCGTAGTACGGCTTGGCCATGAAGGTGGTGTCCATCTCATGGTCATAGGCAACGTTCTTGATCACCCGCTTGAGCAGCACGTTAAAGTCGCAGGCTTTCACCGGATCATCGACGTGATGCAGGTTAACCTCGAACTGGCCCGGCGCAGACTCGGCCACGATGGCGTCAGCGGGGATGCCCTGCTCGTGGGCAGCTTCGATGACGTCCTCAAGGAATTCGGCGTA
>DBHE01000184.1:5686-14979 GCA_002296055.1 Pseudomonadaceae bacterium UBA836 | reverse complement strand
TCTATCGCTGTGTGAGTCAGACCACATGGAAATACTGGCCAGTACATTCTTACTATCGGATTGGAAGGCTACCTGAACAAGGAGGCCACAGGGGACGACAAACTGCCCAAGCGCTTGCTCGAGCTGGTCAAGATCCGCGCCTCACAACTCAATCAGTGCGCTTACTGCCTGGACATGCACACCAAAGACGCGCGGGCGCTCGGTGAAACCGAGCAGCGCATTTACGCCCTCAGCGCTTGGCACGAAACCCCGTTCTTTGACCCGCGTGAACGCGCCGCCCTGAGCTGGACCGAGGCACTGACCCGGCTGGCGCCAGGCTCGGTGACTGAAACGCTATTTGAACAGGTGCACGCCCAGTTTAATGATCGCGAACTCAGCGACCTGACGTTGGCTATTTGCGCGATCAATGCCTGGAACCGCTTTGGCGTCGCCTTCGAGCCAGAGGTGGGCAGCTACTCTCCTGCTTGACCAGCAACGAAAACAAGCTAATTGACAGTGTCAACCAAAATGGAATATGGTTGATACTGTCAACGTATTAGAGCCCATGCGAATGCAGCGCCCATCACTCAGCCACGCCCTCCAGCAAGTCGCCCATGCCTACCGAGGCCATATGGCGCAAACCATACGCCAGGCTGAACTGCCGTTGCCTGTTACCCATGTTCGCGCACTCAAGGCGGTCTGCTACATCGATGGCTGTACCGCTCAACGCATCGCCCAGCGCATGCGCCGCGACAAGGCGCAGATTACCCGGGTGTTGAACGACCTGTTCGACAGCGGTCTGATCATCAGGGTGTGCAACCCCGCCGACAAGCGCAGCCAGTTGCTGCAAGCAACCCCAGCAGGGGAGGCAATGATGCAACGCGTTCAAGAGCTTGAGCAGCAAACGCTGACACGCATGACCCGTGACCTGACCCAAGAAGAGGTCGAGCACTTTATCCGCATTGCCTGGCATATGACCCAGAACCTGGACGGCGACCTGCCACCAGACAACTGATTGGAGACCCAACCATGGCCAGACCCACTCCACGCACCCTGCACGTCATTGGCAAACAGCCGGTCAGCCGCAACATGCTGCGCGTTACCCTGGGCGGCGACGGTATGCAGGCTTTCCCGAGCGACCAGCCCGGCGCCTATATCAAACTGATCTTCCCCGCCACCGCCGAGCACCCACAACTGATGCGCACCTACACCGTCCGTGCACAACGCGAGCACGAGATTGATGTCGATTTTGTCCTGCATGACGACGGCGGCCCGGCATCACGCTGGGCCAGCAGCTGCCAGCCGGGCGACAGCATCCTGGTTGGCGGCCCAGGCCCGCGCAAGCCGCTGCATGAGGGGCCGGACTGGTACCTTATTGCCGGCGACATGACCGCGCTGCCGGCCATCAGCGTCAACCTGGAAAGCCTGCCGCAACATGCCCGCGGTGTGGCCGTTCTGGAAATACTCGATGAAGCCGACATCCAGCCACTGCAGGTGCCGGACGGTATCGAGCTGATCTGGCTGGTCAACAGCCACCCTGGCAACGAGACCCACCCACTGGTCGAGCGCATTCGTCAACTTGACTGGTCACCGGGCCGGGTTCAGGTATGGGCTGCCTGCGAGTTTGGCAGCATGCGCGCGCTGCGCCAATTTCTGCGCGAAGAGCGAGAGGTGGTCCGCAGCGACACCTACATCTCCAGCTACTGGAAAAACGGCGTCAGCGAAGACCAGCACAAACTGGCCAAACGCGCCGACGCCGAGCAGGCCGATCAGCTCTCGGCGTGACGGGCCAGGCGATGCAGTAACGCCTTGCGCACCGAGGGCCACTCGCTGTCGAGAATGGAAAACACCACCGTGTCGCGCCGTGCCCCGTCCGCCTCGATGCGGTGATTGCGCAACACCCCGTCCTGCTTGGCGCCCAAACGGGCAATCGCCGCGCGCGAGCGATGGTTATGCCAGTGGGTACGCAGCTCAATCGCAATACAGCCCAACACATCAAAAGCGTGCTGCATCAGCGCCAGTTTGCACTGGGTGTTGAGCGCCGAACGCTGGCAACGCGACGCGTACCAGGTGTAACCAATTTCCAGCCGACGGTTCACGGTATCGGCGTTACACAAACGCGTGGTACCCAGAATCTCGCCGCTGGCGCGCTCAACCACCACAAAGGGCAGTGCTCTGCCAGCGGCCTGCTCACTCAGCGCATACTCAATGTAGCCCGCAACACCGTCAGCATCCGGCACTTGGGTAAACCATAACTCCCAAAGCCGCCCATCACTGGCCGCGGCCACCAGTGCCGCTGCGTCCTCGCGGCGCAAGGGCCGCAGCAGCGCCAAGTCAGTCTCGAGCGTAAGTTCCTGCAACCACTGCGTCATGCCTGACTCCCCCGTCCGCCTCGCTGCGCCAAGGTCTCGACGCAGTGGTCAATAAAAGCACGCACTGGCGGCAGCATGCCACGCGGCGTGGTGAAAACCATATGGATCTGTCCTTCCAGCGCATGCCACTGCGGCAGGATATGCACCAGCCGCCCGGCTCGAATTTCTGCCTCACAGACGTGCTGCGGCAACAACACCACGCCGCGCCCGGCCACTGCGGCCTCACAAATCAATTGCAGGTCACCGCTGCTGAAATGCGGCACATGGTGATGATCGCAGGACTCGCCCGCGTCATTGGCGAACTCCCAGCGGTCGCGCTCCAGCATCTCGCCCACCGACAAGGTCGGGAAGCGCGCCAGATCATCCAACGTATCGGGCGCTCCACCTAGGCGCTGCAATAGCGCTGGGCTGGCCGCCAAAATGCGCGCACCCACGCCCAATGAGCGCATCGCCAGCGACTGGTCCGTATCAAAGCGGGTAGCCACCCGAAAAGCGACATCAATGCGCTCGTTAATCAGATCGACGCGTTGGCTGGATAAGCGCAGCTGCAAGCGCACTTCCGGGTAGCGGCTCATAAAATCAACCAGGGTCGTCCGCCCAAGGTATTCCAGCATGCCCGCCGACATGGCGACCCGCACGGTCCCCCGGACCTCGTCCCGCGCGGTCATGGCCAGCGCCTCTGACGCCTCCAGCCGCTGCAGGATAACCTCGCACTCGCGGTATAACTCCCGGCCGATATCGGTGACCCGAAAGCTGCGCGTTGAACGCTCGATCAAACGCGCACCAAAATCCACCTCAAGACGGGCAACGCGCTTGCTGAGTTTCGACTTTCGCTCCCCCGTAGCCCGCTCCGCAGCGGCAAAGCCGCCGTACCTCACCACGCGGGCAAAGCACAACAAATCATTCAAATCCTGCATGGCGCCCCATATCCCCAGCCCACTTCTGTTTCCCAAATGGAAATTCTGTGTCATCAGAATAACCGCTACTGCGACACTTTGTCGCCCTCATATAGTGACTACATCGGTCACAGGGGAAATAATTGGAAACAGTTTCAAAATATGTCCTACATCTCCCCCACCACAAGACCGAACACACCATCAGGAGACACAGCTATGAAAAACCTATCTGCTCTGATCATCGCTTCCTTCCTTGCCTCCAGCCCAGCCGTGCAGGCTGAAGACAACCGACAGCGCATGAACACCAATGATCGCGCCTCCAGCCATAGCACCGCTGACTACCTGCAGGAGCTAGCCCAAGCCCAAGCGCGCGCCAACGACCTGCAAGACGACCAGCAAGACAGCTGACATTCAGAAGCCAACCGCGGTTGGCTCAGTGCGCCGGGCATCGGCCTAATTAAGCATCTGCCGCAAGCGGATGTGGTCAAACACAAGCCAATACTGATCAATTACACATGTTCTCTGGCATCCAGGCTGCGAGTGAGATCAAACCTGTATCTGCGTCGTTGCACTGCTTGCCGATAGACCCTCTACTGGCTGCAGCTGCAGATTTGAACAGTCGCCAGAGGCCATGTGGAATTGATCAGGGCTCCTATAAAGCTGGACCTGACACGAAGTTGCACTAGAGTTAGCAGGACATCCCCGCGTCCAAGGGCACCCCGCCCAGCTCAGGAGCACACCCACGTGAAAGGACTTGTCGCACTTGTAACTCTACTGCTCAGCTTTGGCTGCCTCGCCGACAACAGCCAGCCTTTGCCCTCTTGGCAAGACGGCGCCAGCCGCCAAGCCATCCTCGCGTTCGTAGAGCGCGTCACTGATCCAGCATCAGCTGACCACGTGGAGCGCAGTGCACGCATCGCCGTGTTTGATAACGACGGTACGTTATGGGCCGAGCAGCCAATCTACTTCCAACTGCTGTTTGTTGCCGACCGGGTGCGCGCGCAGGCCGAGGACAACCCCGCCTGGAAAACCCAGGAGCCTTTCGCCTCCGTGCTCAAGGGTGACCTGGCAGGCGCCTTTAGCTCAAGTCACGAGGCGCCTATTCAACTGATCCGCGCCAGCCAGACCGGGCTGGACACCGACGCCTTTGACCAGGTGGTGCGCGACTGGATGCAAACGGCTCGTCACCCCACCAGCGGCAAACCCTTCACCCGCATGATCTACCAGCCCATGCTGGAGTTGCTTGAGTACCTGGAGGATAACGGCTTCAAGAACTTCATTGTCTCAGGTGGTGGCATCGACTTTATGCGCCCCTGGACCGAGTCCGTCTACGGCATCCCGCCCGAGCGCGTGGTGGGTAGCCGCGTTGCCAAACAGCTGGAGGTGCAGAACGGCGTTGTGCGCGTGGTGCATGAGGGCACCATGGAATTCAACGACGACAAGGAAGGCAAACCCGTAGGCATCAGCCAGCACATTGGCCGTCGCCCCATCGCCGCCTTCGGCAACTCTGACGGCGACCTGCAGATGCTGCAGTGGACCACTGCGGGCGATGGCGCGCGGTTTGCCATGATCGTGCGGCACTCCGACGCGGACCGCGAGTGGGCCTATGACCGCGAGTCCGACATCGGCCGTCTGGACAAGGCCCTGGACATTGCTGAAGAACAGGGCTGGACCGTCGTCGACATGAAGCAGGAGTGGAAACAGATCTTCCCTGAATAGCCCCCTCCCAACTCACACAGAAACCCGGCTCCATGCCGGGTTTTTTGTGTGTTTGGGAGACAGAACAATACTGCGTGGAGAGAGCATGGCCGGGCAGCATTAACAAACATGGTCAATGAGGCCTATAGATAAAATCAATCAGAAACCAACTATTCACACTTCTAACTGAACTAAACCTGAAAGATCTCCCCCAAAAAGGACGGAGCACGATGTACGCAGCCACGCTCCAAGGCGCGCGTGTCCGGCCATACAGACCAAAAAGAGCATGGAGACCTGATGATGTCTGAACAAAAGCCAAAACCGACCACAACGGACGCCGGTATCCCGGTATCCAGTGACGAGCACTCACTCACCGTTGGCCCCGACGGCCCCATCCTGCTGCACGACCACTATCTGATTGAGCAGATGGCCCAGTTCAACCGCGAGCGCATTCCTGAGCGGCAGCCACATGCCAAGGGCGGCGGCGGTTTTGGGCATTTTCAGGTAACCCACGACGTCAGCGCCTATACCAAGGCCGCCGTGTTCCAACCAGGCACGCACACCGACGTGCTAATGCGCTTCTCCACTGTCGCGGGTGAACGAGGCAGCCCGGACACCTGGCGCGACCCACGGGGCTTCGCGGTCAAGTTCTATACCAGCCAGGGCAACTACGACATGGTGGGCAACAATACACCTGTGTTCTTCCTGCGCGATCCAATGAAGTTTCAGCACTTTATACGCTCGCAAAAGCGTCGAGCCGACACCAACCTGCGCGATCACGACATGCAGTGGGATTTCTGGTCCCTGTCACCCGAATCAGCGCACCAGGTGACCTGGCTGATGGGCGATCGCGGTATCCCGAAAACCTGGCGTCACATGAACGGTTACAGCAGCCATACCTACATGTGGATCAACGCAGAAGGCGAGCGCTTCTGGGTCAAGTACCACTTCAAAAGTGACCAGGGCGTTGAGTGCCTTACCCAAGAGGAAGCCGACAAGCTGGCCGGACAGGATGCGGACTATCACACCCGCGACCTCTACGAAGCACTTAAGCAGGGCAAGCATCCCAGCTGGACCCTGCACGTGCAGATCATGCCGTTTGCCGAAGCAGAGCAATATCGCTTCAACCCGTTCGACCTCACCAAGGTCTGGCCGCATGGCGATTACCCATTGATCCCCGTAGGCAAGCTGACACTGGACCGCAACCCCACCGACTATCACACCGAGATTGAGCAGGCCGCGTTCGAGCCCAACAACCTGGTACCAGGCATCGGTCTGAGCCCAGACAAAATGCTGCTGGGCCGGGTATTTGCCTATGCGGACGCGCATCGCGCGCGCCTGGGCGTTAACTACAAGCAGATACCGGTCAACCGCCCCAAAACACCCGTGCACAGCTACAGCAAAGACGGTGCGATGCGCATGGACAATGTGACCGACCCGGTTTACGCGCCCAACTCCAAAGGTGGCCCGGCCGCTGACCCGTCGCTCAACCCACCGGTCGATGTGTGGCAAACGAGTGGTGACATGGTGCGCCAGGCCTATACTTTGCGCGCCGACGACGATGACTTCGGTCAGGCCGGTACGCTGGTGCGCGAGGTGATGGATGACGCTCAACGCGAGCGCCTGGTGAATAACGTTGTAGGCCATCTCAGCGCCGGCGTCAGCGAGCCGGTGCTCGAGCGAGCGCTGCAGTACTGGCGCAACATTGATGCAGACATCGGCGAGCGCATCGCCTCCGGCATGAAGCGATAATCAGCCGCTCCCAAAAGCAAAAACCCGGCCTGAGCCGGGTTTTTGCTTAGCAAACTGCAGCGTTGTTATACGCCGCTAGTCTCTGCAGCTTCAACGTCCTTCATGGACAGCTTGATACGGCCGCGGTTGTCCACGTCCAGTACCAGTACCTTCACTTCCTGACCTTCTTGCAGCACGTCGGTCACTTTCTCGATGCGCTCGTTAGCGATTTGCGAGATGTGAACCAGACCGTCCTTGCCCGGCAGAATATTGACGAAGGCACCGAAGTCGACAATGCGCTCAACCTTACCGGTGTAGACCTTGCCGATTTCCGCTTCAGCAGTGATGGCGTCAACGCGCGCTTTGGCCGCGTTGGCAGCATCTTTGCTGGCAGCGAAGATCTTGACCATGCCGTCGTCGGTGATGTCGATGGACGCGCCAGTCTCGTCGCAGATGCCACGGATGGTTGCGCCGCCCTTGCCGATCACGTCGCGGATCTTCTCGGGGTCGATCTTCATGCTCAGCATGGTCGGTGCGTTGGAAGAGATTTCCTTGCGCGACTCAGGCAGCACTTCGTTCATCTGCTTGAGGATGTGCAGACGCGCTTCGTGCGCCTGACCCAGAGCGATTTCCATGATCTCTTCGGTGATGCCGTTGATCTTGATGTCCATCTGCAGCGCAGTAACACCCTTCTCGGTACCGGCAACCTTGAAGTCCATGTCGCCCAGGTGATCTTCGTCACCCAGAATGTCGGTCAGTACGGCGAACTTCTCGCCTTCTTTAACCAGACCCATGGCGATACCGGCAACCGGTGCTTTCATCGGCACACCTGCATCCATCAGCGCCAGAGAGGCACCACAAACGGAAGCCATGGAGCTGGAACCGTTGGACTCAGTGATTTCAGAAACAACGCGGATGGAGTACGGGAACTGCTCCATGTCGGGCATAACAGCCTGCACACCGCGACGGGCCAGACGGCCGTGACCGATTTCGCGACGGCCAGTACCGCCCATACGACCACACTCACCCACAGAGTAGGGAGGGAAGTTGTAGTGGAACATGAAGGGCTCTTTGCGCTCGCCTTCCAGCATGTCCAGCAGCTGAGAGTCACGGGCAGTACCCAGGGTGGTGACAACCAGCGCCTGTGTTTCGCCACGGGTGAACAGGGCGGAACCGTGAGTGCGGTCCAACACGCCAACCTCGATGTTCAGCGGGCGGACAGTCTTGGTGTCACGACCGTCGATACGCGGGTTGCCGTTAACGATGCTCTCGCGAACGGTGCGGTATTCGATCTCGCCGAATACGTCTTTGACTTCACCGGCAGCGAACTTGCCTTCTTCTTCGCCAGACAGCGCAGCAACAGCCTGGTCGCGCAGCTCGCCCAGACGAGCGTAACGCTCCTGCTTGTTGACGATGGTGTAGGCGTCAGCGATGCCAGCACCAAACTCGCCCTTGATGGCGTTGATCAGTGCGGTGTTTTCAGCAGGTGCCTGCCAGTCCCAGGCCGGCTTGCCAGCTTCGGCGGCGAATTCCTTGATGGCAGCGATCGCGCCCTGGAATTCCATGTGGGCAAACAGTACTGCGCCCAGCATCTGGTCTTCGGTCAGTTCCTGTGCTTCGGACTCAACCATCAGTACCGCTTCTTCGGTACCGGCAACGACCATGTCCAGACGGGAGGTGGCCAGCTCTTCGTAGTTCGGGTTCAGCACGTAACCGCGCTGATCGTCGAAGGCAACACGGGCTGCGCCAATCGGGCCGCCAAACGGCACGCCGGAGATGGCCAGAGCAGCGGAGGTACCGATCATGGCAGCGATGTCCGGATCGGTGGTCTTGTCGGTGGACACTACGGTGCAGACAACCTGCACTTCGTTCATGAAGCCTTCGGCGAACAGCGGACGGATCGGGCGGTCGATCAGGCGGGAGGTCAGGGTCTCTTTCTCGGAGGGACGGCCTTCACGCTTGAAGAAACCACCGGGGATACGGCCAGCGGCGTAGGTCTTCTCGATGTAGTGCACAGACAGAGGGAAGAAATCACGACTAGCTTCGGGCTGCTTGGCGGCCACTACGGTGACCAGAACGCTGACAGCGTTGTCGATGCTGACCAGAACGGCACCGGAAGCCTGGCGAGCAATGCGGCCTGTTTCCATGGTAACGGTGCTGTTGCCTAACTTGAATTGCTTGATAACCGGTTTCACGGTGTCTTCTCTCTCTTCTTTGCCTTTGGGGGAAACTCTGGGCATGGCCGGGAATCGGACCCGGCCATGTCCAAACGGGGCTGGTCTTAGCGACGCAGACCCAGACTGCTGATCANNACGCTTGAAGAAACCACCGGGGATTTTGCCAGCGGCAAATGCTTTTTCCTGGTAGTTAACCGTCAGCGGGAAAAAGTCGACATCCGGGCGCGGCTGTTTTGCGCCAACAGCAGTACACAGGACAACGGTTTCACCGTAGGTAACCTTGACGGCACCATCCGCCTGACGGGCAATTTTACCGGTTTCAAGAACCAGTTTGGCATTGCCCCACTGCATTTCCTTACGGACGACATTAAACATTATTTTCTCTTCCTCTTACAAACCTCTGGCGGACCCGAAAGTATACACGAGTTCCGAACACATTA
>DBHE01000184.1:3720-5669 GCA_002296055.1 Pseudomonadaceae bacterium UBA836 | reverse complement strand
GACGCAGACCCAGACTGCTGATCAAAGCGCTGTAACGAGACAGGTCTTTCGACTTCAGGTAGTCCAGCAGCTTGCGGCGCTGGTTAACCATGCGAATCAGACCACGACGGGAGTGGTGATCCTTCTTGTTGTCCTTGAAGTGGCCTTGCAGCTTGTTGATGTTTGCAGTCAACAGAGCTACCTGGACTTCCGGAGAACCGGTATCACCTTCACCGCGCTTGTACTCGGCAACGATTGCAGCTTTTTCTTCAACACTCAGTGACATCTCGTATTTCCTCTGAGGTAACAGGCCGGGAGCAGTTCTCCCGTGTTTTAAATCGAGGCATGACCGTGCCTGTTGACAGCCACCCTCGTGGTGACCCGTTATCGGGTCAACTCCAACGCCGAATCATACTCCCGAATGACCGGGGATTCAGCCCAATTCTGCATTGTCGCCTGCGCTGCAGGCGACCGCTCGTCAGGGCTCGAAACGCAGCAGGCGCTTCGGTGCCACGCGAGCATCATCCGTCATCTCGCCAATACCCAGAAAACGGCCACTGGCATCGCGCAAACGCACCTTGCCAAAGGCCGGGCTGCCCGGCACCCGTACAGCCTGGCCGTGATTCAGGTAGTAGGCCGTCTGCTCGGTAAGATCCAGCACCGGCCAGTCTTCCAGACCGCTGTCCATGGGCAGCAGCAGGTGATCCAGCGCTTCGGCGCCACCCTCGGCGTGCAGCGCCTCAAGGGCTTCAAGGGTAACCGATTGAGTCAGATCAAAGGGCCCAGCCTTGATGCGGCGCAGCGCCGCAACGTGGGCGCCACAACCCAAGGCTGCACCGATATCCTCAACCAGGCTGCGAATATAGGTGCCTTTGCTGCAATGCACTTCCAGCTGCAGCCGATCGCCTTCGAGCCCAAGTACCTTCAGATCGCTGATGGTGATGGTGCGCGCCTTGCGCTCGATGGTTTCACCGGCGCGGGCCAGCTTATACAGCGGCTGACCTTCGTGCTTGAGCGCCGAGTACATGGGAGGTACCTGATCAATCTCGCCGGTAAAGCGCGGCAACAGCGCCTCAACATCGGCCAGCGTGACGTTGACCGGCTTCATCTCCAGCACGTCGCCCTCAGCATCACCGGTCGCCGTAGTCATACCCAGGCGCGCTTCGGTGATGTAGGCCTTGTCGGCATCCAGCAGGTATTGGGAGAACTTGGTTGCCTCACCCAGGCACAGCGGCAGCACGCCGGTCGCCAAGGGGTCCAGACTACCGGTGTGCCCGCCTTTGGCGGCATTGAACAACCAGCGCACCTTTTGCAGGGCCGCGTTGGAGCTCATGCCCAGGGGTTTGTCGAAAATCAGGATGCCGTCAATCGCACGGCGCTTGCTCTTCGCTCCGGCCACCCGTTACTCCTTGTCGCCGTCGCCGTGCTGGCGATCTTCCGCTACCGCACGCTCGATCAACGAGGACAGATGCGCACCGCGGCGAATGCTCTCGTCATACTGAAAGTGCAGGCTCGGAATGGTCCGCAGCTTCATCGTGCGGCCCAGCAGCATGCGCAGGTAGCCCGACGCATCCTTGAGGATCTCCAGATTGAGCGCGATGTCTTCTGCGCTATCGCGGTTCATCAAGGTGATAAACACCTTGGCGTGGGACATGTCGCGACTGACTTCAACCGCCGTCACGGTCACCATTCCCAAACGCGGGTCACGCACCTCGCGCTGGATCAGCTGCGCCAGTTCGCGCTGCATCTGATCTGCCACCCGCTGGGTACGACTGTATTCTTTTGCCATAGTAACCATCTCAAGCAACAAACTCCGGGCTGCCAGGCAGACCGGAGTTTGTCGCACATATCAGGCGGCGCCCGGGTGGGCCACCGCTGTCACATTACAGACTGCGCTGTACCTGAACACGCTCGAAGACCTCGATACGGTCGCCGGCACGTACGTCGTTGTAGTTCTTGACGCCGATACC
>DBHE01000184.1:0-3335 GCA_002296055.1 Pseudomonadaceae bacterium UBA836 | reverse complement strand
TCCAGCTCGCCTTCGTAGATAACAACGTCTTCGCGCAGTACGCGAATCGGGCGGTTGCGGTGCACAGTACCCTCGATGACCATACAGCCGGCCACCGCACCAAACTTCGGCGAACGGAACACATCACGCACTTCGGCAACACCCAGGATCTGCTCGCGAACGTCGCTGCCGAGCATGCCGGACAGAGCCTTCTTCACATCATCAATGATCTCGTAGATGACGCTGTAGTAACGCAGGTCCAGACCTTCGGTCTCGATGATCTTGCGGGCAGCGGCGTCAGCACGGACGTTGAAGCCGAAGACCACAGCGTTGGAGGCCAGCGCCAGGTTGGCGTCGGTCTCGGTGATACCACCCACGCCGCCGGAGACGATCTTGACCTGCACTTCGTCGTTGCCCAGCTCGGACAGCGAGCCTTGCAGCGCTTCCAGCGAGCCACGTACGTCGGCCTTGATAACGATGTTGAGGGTCTTTTTCTCGTCCTGGCCCATGTTCTCGAACATGTTTTCCAGCTTGGCGGACTGCTGACGGGCCAGCTTGATTTCGCGGAACTTGCCCTGACGGAACAGCGCGACTTCGCGGGCCTTCTTCTCGTCGGTTACGACGTTCAGCTCGTCACCCGCGTCCGGCGTGCCATCCAGGCCGAGGATCTCGACCGGAATGGAGGGACCTGCTTCCTTGATCGGCTGACCGTTCTCATCCAGCATGGCGCGTACACGACCGTAGTTCACGCCGGCCAGTACGACATCACCCTGACGCAGGGTACCGTTCTGTACCAGCACGGTAGCGACGGGGCCGCGGCCCTTGTCCAGACGAGATTCAACCACCACACCGCGACCCGGAGCAGACGGCTGCGCCTTGAGCTCAAGGACTTCGGCCTGCAGCAGAACCGCTTCGAGCAGCTCCTCGATACCGGTACCGGCCTTAGCCGAGACGGGAACGAACATGGTGTCGCCGCCCCACTCTTCCGGAATCACGTCACGGGCTGCCAGATCGTTCTTGATACGGTCCGGATCAGCTTCTTCCTTATCGATCTTGTTGATCGCAACCACGATCGGCACACCGGCCGCCTTGGCGTGCTGGATAGCCTCTTCGGTTTGCGGCATCACGCCATCGTCGGCGGCAACCACCAGGATCACGATGTCGGTAGCCTTGGCACCACGGGCACGCATGGCGGTAAAGGCAGCGTGACCGGGGGTGTCCAGGAAGGTCACCATGCCGCGATCGGTTTCTACGTGGTAGGCACCAATGTGCTGGGTAATACCACCCGCCTCACCGGAAGCCACTTTGGCGCGACGAATGTAGTCGAGCAGCGAGGTTTTACCGTGGTCAACGTGACCCATAACGGTAACAACCGGTGCGCGGCTCAGCTCTTCACCTTCGTGGTGCATAGACTCAACCAGCTTGTCTTCGAGGTCGCTCTCGCGAACCTGCTTGACCTTGTGGCCCATGTCTTCTGCAACGATGGCAGCAGTATCCTGATCCAGCACCTGGTTGATGGTCACCATGGTGCCGTTCTTGAACATGTACTTGATGACCTCGGCCGCCTTGACCGACATCTTCTGCGCCAGCTCGGCAACGGTGATGGTTTCACCAATCACTACTTCACGCACGATCGGGCCGGAGGGCTTCTCGAAGCCATGTTGATTGCGCTTCTTGGCCTTCAGCTTACCGCCACCGCCGCGACGGCGATTATCGCCCTCGTCGTCAACGGAGATGCGAGGCGCGTGACGTGCCTTGTTGCCAGTGTGGCCACCGGCACGCTTGCGGCTGCGCTCGTCTTCTTCGTCACGGGACTTGCGACGCGCTTCATCCTTTTTCTTGTGGTGCTCAACGGCGGCGGGCGCCGGAGCAGCTTCGGCAGCCGCAGGAGCAGCTGCAGCAACGGCTGCTTCAGCCTGCTTGGCAGCGGCAACAGCCGCGGCGTCTGCCTGGCGCTTGGCTTCCGCTTCAGCGGCATCGGCTTCACGCTGCGCAGCTTCCTCAGCCTTGCGCTTGGCTTCAGCCTCGGCAGCCTGCTGGCGCGCCTCTTCGGCTGCACGCAGCTGCTCCAGCTCGCGCTGACGCTCGGCTTCCAGGTCCGCCGGCTCACGCTTGACGTAAGTACGCTTCTTGCGCACTTCTACGTTTACTGTCTTGCTGCCAGCTACTTTCAAGGTGCTGACCGTCTTGCGCTTGAGGGTAATCTTGCGCGGCTCAGAGCCAGAATCACCATGGGCGTTCTTCAGATACGCCAGCAGCGCCTGCTTTTCATCATCACTGACTGCCTGCGCAGGACCGGTCTGGGACAGACCTGCTTCCTGCATCTGTTGCAGCAGGCGCTCTACCGGAGTACCTACTTCATCAGCCAATTGTTTGACCGTCACTTCCGCCATTCACTTCTCTCCTCAGTCGGGTCCGTGCGTCACCGCAGGGGGAATCTCATCGAGTCCGACCGGTTATTCAAACCAGGGGGCGCGGGCTGCCATGATCAGAGCCGCAGCACGCTCTTCATCGATACCGTCGATGTCGAGCAGATCGTCAACAGACTGCTCGGCCAGATCTTCCATTGTCAGGATGCCGCCAGCAGCCAGCTGGAAAGCCAGCGCACGGTCCATACCGTCCATGTTCAGCAGGTCATCGGCCGGTTGCGCATCTTCCAGCTTTTCTTCGTTGGCGATGGCCTTGGTCAGCAGGCGATCTTTGGCACGAGCACGCAGCTCGTTGACGATATCTTCGTCAAAACCATCAATCTCCAGCAGCTCTTCCATCGGCACGTAGGCAATTTCTTCCAGCGTGGTGAAACCCTCTTCAACCAGCATCTGAGCCACTTCTTCATCTACATCCAGCTCGTCGACGAAGTTGCGCAGGATATCGCCGGTCTCGGCTTCCTGCTTGGCGCGGATGTCATCCTCGGTCATCACATTCAGAGTCCAGCCGGTCAGCTGACTGGCCAAACGAACGTTCTGACCGCTACGACCAATCGCCTGGGCCAGGTTGTCTTCAGCCACGGCCAAGTCGATGGTCTGGGTGTCTTCATCGAGAATGATGGAAGCAATTTCCGCCGGCGCCATCGCGTTGATCACAAACTGCGCCAGGTTGTCGTCCCACAGCACGATATCAACGCGCTCACCGCACAGCTCACCGGATACCGCCTGGACGCGCGAACCACGCATGCCGATACAGGCACCCTGCGGGTCGATGCGTTTGTCCTTGGAGCGCACCGCGATCTTGGCACGTGAGCCCGGATCACGGGCCGCGCCCATGACTTCGATCAGCTCTTCGGCAATTTCCGGCACTTCGATGCGGAACAGCTCAATGATCATTTCCGGACAGGCGCGCGACAGCACCAGCTGCGG